>DATEME010000028.1:0-10153 GCA_035275865.1 Candidatus Acidiferrales bacterium
GCCCTAGTTCTCGCCGTTAAATTCGAATTCGATAATCTCGGTCGTTTCCGATGGACCGGCCTCGAAACGCCACCTTTGCAAGGCGTCAACCGCGGCGTTTACCAGTACCGGACTGCCGCCGACGACCTTCGTGCTCTCCACGTGACCGTCTGCCGCAATCGTGGCTTCGATTTTCACCTTGCCGGTAATGTGGGCCGTACGCGCAATATCCGGATACGCCGGCACGACCTTCGAACGCACCTTACGCCCGGCTGAATCGGCAGACACGTTTTGCGCCCGGGCGACGTAAGGAGCGGAGCAAGTCCCTCCCAAGAGAAGAGCAATCGTCCATCCCGTCAATTTCAGCTTTCGGTTCATCGAAAAGGGGCCTCCCCACATAGAAATCCAAGCTTGGAAATTGCAAAGAGGATGCCACCGAAGGATCGCCTGTTGACGCCTACGTACCGATGTCTATTTCTCCTGCAACGTACTGATTGTAGGACGCTTACAATGGAGTACGTAGAGATACGGTGTGCCTTGCAAACGTAACTCAGCGTCTCAATAGTCCCAGCAATCGCTCGCCGAGTCTCAGGCTGCGACAAGTGCGCGATTGTCACATTCGGCAACCGCCCAGCGCAGGCGCGTTGACTCAATTTGAGAATTCGAAGTACCGTCGAAGGGTTAGGCGAAGCGCGCGCTGCCCCCAACCTCCATGCGTGCACCGAAACACTTGCGGAGTTTTTCCCCGCGCCTCGGGATGATCGGGCGCGTCCTTGCATATTTCCGGGCATCCTGCGCCAAATCGGACCATTGCTGCGTGCCACTGAACTGGCCTACGTCTGGCCGCGCCAGAGAAAACCCTTGAAATGACCGACGATAGAAAACTTCAACTGCTCATTGTGGATGACGAGCAGAGCATCCGCCGCCTCTGCACCACAGTGGGGCAAGGAATGGGATTCGTTTGTTCGGAGGCCGAATCGGCGGAGGCCGCCCTGGAGCAGATCGAAACGGCGCCTGCGGATATTATTCTGACCGACCTGAAGCTGCCGAACCTTTGCGGCACCGACCTGCTGCGAAAAGCCAAGGAGTTACTGCCCCGGTCCGAGGTCGCGATCATGACGGGCCACGGCTCGATCGAATCCGCCGTCGAGGCAATGCGGCATGGCGCGTACGACTACATCGAGAAGCCCTTTCGCGTGGAGAAGCTACGGCAACTCTTGCAACGAATGGCGGAAAAAGTACGGCTCGTAACGGAGAATCAGTTTTTACGCGAACGCGTGGAGACCGAAGCGAGTCTCGACGGAATCATCGGCACGTCGACGAAGATTCAGGACGTGTTACGAATGGTTTCGCGGTTGAAGGACGGCCGAACACCGGTGCTGATCACCGGAGAAAGCGGAACCGGCAAGGAACTCGTTGCGCGCGCGATTCATTTTCGCGGGCCGCTAGCGGAGATGCCATTTATCGCCGTCGATTGCGGCGCGCTCGTGCCTACGCTAATGGAAAGCGAGCTCTTTGGCCATGAAAAAGGCGCGTTTACCGGCGCTTTGAGGGCAAAACCGGGCCTTTTTCAGGCCGCGAACGGAGGCTCGATTTTTCTGGACGAAATCGGCGAACTCCCACTGGAGATGCAGGCGAAGCTGCTCCGCGTGCTTCAGGAGAAGGAAGTGCGGCCCGTCGGCAGCAACTCGAAAGTCTCCGTTTCCGTTCGCGTGATCGCTGCGACGAATCGCGACCTCGAGGCAGCGTACCGCGCGGGCACGTTTCGAAAGGATCTCTATTTTCGGCTGAACGTAGTCACGATCCACTTGCCGAGCCTGCGTGAGCGGCGATCGGACATTCCGCAACTGGTGCACTGTTTTCTCGATCGTTACGCGCCGGGGGAAAACATTCAGATCACGGCCGCAGCGATGAAATCGTTCTTGAGCTACGATTGGCCCGGGAACGTACGCGAGCTTGAGAACTGCATCGCCCGCGCCGTCGCGCTGGGAGATCACCGCACGATCGATGCGGCCGATCTGCCGCCCACAATTCGCGGAAGCGGGCCTGCGTCTAGCGATGCGACAGATACTCCCAATTCGACAACGGCGCTGGCTGAACTCGAACGCATGACGATTCTTCGCGTTTTCGAACAGGCGGGAGGCGATAAGAAGCTCGCCGGAAAAATGCTCGGCATCAGCCGCGCGACCCTATATAGAAAACTGAAGCTGTACAACATTCCTGTTCGCGGCTCACGCGAAGGGGTTGTTGAGACAGTTCCGGCGGCGCGGTGAGACGATCCTTTGCTTGAGCGAGAACATCCGGTTCCAGGGGCTCTCTGAGACGCCTTGTGTTTCATGGTGAGACGCGCTGAGTCTTTGTCTTAGGCCCCTCACGCGTATTTAGCACATTCCACACGCCTTACACCGACGCCGCCGCCGTCCTTTTTGGTCCGCTTATTGCACCTTAACCCACGGGGCAGTCTTGGCCGAAATCGAAACGCCCATTTCCTAGTTGTGGGCGTCGAGGAAATGCTCGTCTTCGGACGATGAGAGGAACAGGGGCCGTGCCACGGAAACTCGCAACAACAACGGACGAAGAAACGTGCATTGAGAAGCTGGCACTGCTCTTCCCGAACGCATCGCCGGTCCGCATTCCCGTGCGTGTGACGGCGCTTGGCGCGCAGCGCCGGCGCTTGCAGGAACAGACAACGATCGAGTTTGGGACAGCGAAAGAGGTGCTCTTCGCTTCGACACTGCCGCTCGAATTCGAAGATCGCGTGCGTGTGGCGAATGCAGATGGTTCGCTGGACGCGCGCGCCACCGTGATCGCCGTTCGCTATCACGGCGGACAAAAGGCCATCGCAGCACGATTCGCAGGAGAGGTCGGAAACTGGATCATCAAATCATGAGCCCAAAAACACCAAGCACAACTACATTGGCACCTCCAAAGACGAAGCCTGCCGCGCCAAAGGCAGCCGGGGCGGTCGATCCTGCGTCGCAGTGGAAAGAAGCGCTGCTCGTCTATCCGTTCTATGCGGCGCTGACTGAAAAGTTCGATTTCGCGCCGTCGCCGTATCCCGCGGGCGAGGCTCCGCCGTCGCGGCCCACGAGGCCGATCTTCGAGCAACACATCCAGTGGATGAACACGATCGACTCGAAGGTGCTCGCTTATCAGATTCGCCAGATTCCGCCCGAGACGCTCAACGGCAGCGAGCAGTGTCTGCGCGCGTTTATCCTGCGCCAACTGCGGAAACCGGATAAGACAACGGTCGATCGCGACAAAATCGACCTGCTGCTCGTGCAATATTTCGCGCTATGCGCGCCGGAAGAGCTCTACCGGGAAGAAATTGCGCTGGAGCAGGTGGCGGGAGTCTTGTCTCCCGTGCTACCGGAAGCGGATCCTACGCCACTCGAATGGTGCGCGCCTCTCGACGAAATTCTCGAGAAGCTTTCACAGTGCAAGAGCCTTCGCGACTTGCTGGAGCATGGCCTGTTCGAGCAGGGACGCATGCTAAAGGACAGCGCGGGTGTGATGTTTTACGACCCGGCAGCTCTGGTCGCTTTCTGCCGATTCAACTTTGTGCTGCGCCGCACGTTCATTCGTCTGCTACATGCGGACCTCGCCGCAGTAAAGGGTGCAGTAGCCGCACTCGAGGCAAAAGGCATAAAGACAGCGGACTGCCGCAGAGCGGGATTTTCAGCGGCTGAAACGACGGCGCATCTTCGCCACTTCTGCGAAAACTGGCGCCAGTCTTTTCAGAAGGACTACACCGAGAGCTCCGTGACGCATGCGTTTGAGCAACTTCTCGCGCTTCGCGCCGATCTTGAAGAGGTTCTCGCTCGGCACAGCGCGCCGGCGGCCGGTCAACAGGCGAAAAAGAAGATCGCGAGCAAAGTCGACCATGCGGCATGGGAAGAGATGATGCAGGCGAGCGCGGCGTCAGTGGAAGAAGAACCGGCGACACGACCTAAGATTGAAGAGCCGCACGCCGAAATCGCGCCAACAGCGGCACCTGCTGCTCCTTCCGCTCCTGCAAAAGCCGCGCCAGCTCGTCCTGCAGCGCCTGCCGAGCCGGCGATGGATGCCGACAAATGCATGGAGACGATCTGGGAGCAGTTGATTGCCGCGCCGCCTTCACGCGGACGGTCGATGTCTACCGTCGTCTTGAAGGACACAAAAGTTTTGCTTTCTTCCTGGGAAGTCGCGGCGTTCGTTGCTGAGGGCGGGCAGGAGGCGGAGGATTTGCGCCGGGCCGTCGTGGCGCGCGCGCTGCTTTCTTTGGGGACGGAGGAGCGAAAGCGTTCTGGCGATCAGGCGGCGCTCGTGTCCGCCCTAGAGTTGGCCCGCAGCGAATTCTCCTATTTCCAGGGGCGGGTGGAGCAAGCCAAACGCAGCAAGAACACGGAAGCGGCCGTGAATCTCGGCATCAGCACGAAGCGCTTGCTCTCGTTTATCGAAGAAGCGGAAAAGCTCCAGCCCTGACCGACAGAAAAACATGGTGGAAACGTTAAATAGAGCGAGCGTGCTGATCGTTTCCGACGATCCGGAATTCGCGCGCAGCGTCACGGCGCGCTGGCAGACGGAACCGCGCGCTCCCGGCATCACCGTCGCGACCAGCGACGTCTGGCATGCCGCAATCGCGCTCGGTTACGACCTCGTGATCACCGGCCTGGTGCGAAACGGGAAATCGGCCGCGATTCTTTCCGCACTATGCGGTTCGCCCACCGTGGCTGTGGTTCATTTGGCCGAAGACGAAAAAGAGATTGCCGAACTACATTCGCGGCATCCGCAATTGCTCGTCGTCGCCCGACACGATGGATGGGTCAACTCGCTTATTTCGCTTTCCTGCGAAGCTTTGCGGCGCGTGGAAGCCGTCGCTCGCTCGCAACGGGCCGAACGGCTCGCGCTCGAAAGCCACCAGGACGCGACTCTCGGGCGCTACATGATCGAGATGCGGCCCGGCATTAACAACGCGCTCACGTCCGTGCTGGGCAATGCGGATTTGCTGATGCTCGATTCGAGCAAGATGCCGGCGGAAAGCCGGGAGCAGGTGCGCACGATTCACACGATGGCGCTGCGGCTTCATCAGGTGATGCAGCGTTTCTCATCGCTCGCGGCGGAGATGCGCGCCGGTGAGAACGAGTCTCAGGATGAGACTGAGACGGTTTCCCAGGCGGCTGCGCTCCGTCGCTGACCCTTTGGCGCAGGAATGCAAGCCTCGTGAATTGATGGAATTAGAGGATTGTCGCAAAACGCGAATGCCGGGCGAAGTTGGCTCCGGAGTTGCAATTCTCTTTGCGGGTAAGCAGGTGGAGGTGTGGCTGTGTTGAAGAAGGTTCTGGTCGTGGATGATTCGCAGGCAGAAATCCGCTTGCTGCAATCGATGCTGCAGGAGGGGGGATTTCACTCGGTCGCCATTTCGGATCCAACGAAGACCGAGGAGGCGATTGAAGCCGAGCGCCCGAACGTGATTCTGCTCGACGTGGTGATGCCGCAGCGCAATGGGTTCCAGGTGTGCCGCGACCTGAAAAGCCAGGAATCGTACGCACAAATTCCCGTGATTCTTGTGACTTCAAAATCGGCGCCCAGCGACCGGTATTGGGGAGAGCAGCAGGGGGCGAATGGATTTGTGGCGAAGCCGTTCACACCGGAGGAGCTTTTAAGCGCGGTGAAGAGGTTTGCCTAATGTCGGACTTGCTGCAAAAGGCAGCTCTGCCGTCCGAGCAGTTACACGGCTTGGAGCCGGGCGAATTCCTCGAAAGCGAATCGCCCGCGGAGGAATCGCGGCCTGAGCGCCAATATTGCGTATTTCGCGCCGGACGAGAACGCTTCTGCCTATCTGTGCTCGAAGTGGAGGAAGTGGTCGATTGGCCCATGGTGACGAGGATTCCGTTGGCCCCGGCGTTCTTGATGGGCGTGTTCAACCTGCGCGGAACGATCGTGCCGCTGATGGACATCGCATTCACCGAAGGCCGGCGGCCAGGACTCTTGCCGAAGCACGTTGTGGTCGCCGCTCTGAAGGACGATGCGCAACGCGAGGATCTTCGCGTCGGCATCGCAGCGGATGAGGTGATCGGCACCTTCTTGGCATCGGAAGAGACGCTGCTCGATCAGGCACCGAATGACGTGCCGCACTGCCGCGGAATGCTGCGTCACGAAGACCGGCTGGCTTTGGTGGTCGATCTTCGGCGCTTGACGGACGTGTTTCCGGTGCCCGTGATTTGATTTTGCGTGGAGACATTTGGATCGGAATTTCGAGTCGAGAGCACAGGCCTTAGTAGCGAATACAGATAGGCGGCGCACGTTGGCGGCCGTAAACAGCGCGCGAGTTCTTGGGAGGAAGTCATGAAGTCTCGTTTAAGTTCTTCAATCTGGCTGCTGGTTTTTTGGATTGCAGCGGCCCTCTTCGCCATTCTCGGCCTGGCTTTTCACGCCGGCAAACTTTCAGGAGGCGCGGGCATTGCGGATGCCGGATCGCTGCCGGCCGACGCGACTGCGCCGCTCCTGGGCGCCGCCGTTCTGGCCATCGCCGCCGCGCTCTCGGTGGTTTGGGTGCTCAACCGTCGGGTGCTGAAGCCGGTGGACGAACTCGCGAAATTCTCTGAGCGCGTTGTGGCAGGCGACGTTCGCGCGCGCGCGGAAATCGCCGGCAACGATGAATTCGCGGCTATCGCCGAAAATTTCAATCGCAGCGTAGCCAAGGTGGCGCACGCGGTGACGAATCAGCAGGCGCAGGATTCGCTCCAGCGCAGCATCGCCGACCTGCTGAACACGATCAGCCAGGTGGCGCGCGGCGACTTGACGATTCGCGGCAAGGTCACGAACGATGCGCTCGGCAACGTGGTCGATTCCGTGAACTTCATGCTCGACAACTTCACCAAAGTTCTCGAGCGCGTGCGGAAAGCGGCTATCGACGTCAGCACCAGCGCAAACCAGATTCTCGACGCCGCGGACGATATGACCGCCGGCGCCACGCAGCAGGACCAAGAAATCACGAATACTTCGTCGGCTGTGGAAGAGCTCACTGTGTCGATGAAGCAGGTGTCCAACAACGCCGAGGCCAGCGCCGAAGCGGCCCGTCGCGCACTCGATGCCGCCGAACAGGGCAACCGCGCGGTGCGCGATACGCTCGAAGGCATGCAGCGCATCCGGGCTTCGGTGCAGGCGACCGCGAAGAAGATCAAATCGTTGGGCGACCGCTCGCTGGAAATTTCGGAAATCATCAACGTGATTAACGACATCACCGAGCAAACCAACCTTCTCGCTCTCAACGCTGCGATTGAGGCGGCGCGCGCGGGAGATGCCGGCCGCGGATTCGCGGTCGTTGCCGATGAAGTCCGCAAGCTGGCCGAACACTCACGCAGCGCAACGAAAGATATCGCGGCCCTCATTAAGGCCATTCAGGCGGAAACGAACGAGGCGGTGGTCGTGATGGAAGACGGCACACGCGAAGTAGAAGTCGGCGCCGGCCTCGCCGATCAGGCCGGAAAAGCGCTCGAGGCGATTTCGAGCGTTGTACGCCAATCGGCGGAACTCGTTCAGGAAATTTCGCTGGCTTCGAAGCAGCAGGTGCGCGGCACGGAAGGCGTCGCAAACGCCATGCAAATTATTTCGGGCATCACGCGGCAAACGACCACCGGCGCGCGGCAGACGGCTTCAACCGTGGGCAACATGGTGAAGCTCTCCGAACAATTGAACGAAGCACTGGCGCAGTTCCGCTCTCAGGGAACGCGCACACCCGAAGCGCCTGCGTCTCCAGTCGCTGTCGACGAACCGGCTATTCCCGTGGGGGCGCGCCGATAGGACGCTTGCGCGGGCGGCGTGACCTCGCGTCGTGATCGTGCCCGCCGGGCGGCCGTGCGAACATGAAACGCCAGCCATCCACCATCGCGCACATCACCGATGCGGATCTCAACGAGATCCGCACGCTGATCGAGCAGCGCTCCGCCGTGCATCTGGACGAATCGCGCGAGCGTTTTCTGATGACTCGCGTTCATGAATATGCAGAGGAAGAGTCGCTTCGCAGCTGCGCGGAGCTGCTGCGCAGGGTTCGCTCTTCGGCATCGGAGTACGACGCGTTTCTTGAACGCGTCCTGACGCAGGAAACTTCTTTCTTCCGGTATCCGGCCGTCTACGAGGCTCTGGGAAAAACGATCCTGCCGGAAATTCAGGAGCGCAAATTCTGGCAGAATCCGCGCACCTTGCGAATCTGGAGCGCGGGCTGTTCGACGGGCGAAGAGCCTTATTCGATCGCGATCACGCTTTGTGAGTCGCTGAAATTTCCGGAGGCGTGGGAGATCGAAATACTGGCGACGGACATCAGCCGCCGTGCGCTGCGTCACGCGGAAAAAGGAGCCTATTCGAAGCGCAGCCTGCAGGAATTATCGATGCGCGAGGTCGATACCTACTTCACGGCCGCAAAACATGGATTTCATGTGAGACCACGCATTCGGCGCATGATTTCTTTCGCGCAGATGAATCTGGCCGAGCCGATGTACGTGGGCAAGATGGACTGCATTTTCTGCATGAACGTGCTCATGTATTTCACAGAACAGCGGCGGCTCGCCATGCTGCGCGGGTTCTATGAAGCGCTTGAGCCCGGCGGCTATTTCATGCTCGGCCATTCAGAAACACTCACGCACACTCCAGTCAAATTTGAGCCGGTGACCATCGGGGAGTGCAGATTGTACAGAAAGCCGATCGCAACGGAAGCCAAACTCGCGCTGGCGATAGCGGAGGGCAGCCTGTGAACGGCCCGGATCGCGAAAGCCTCGAGGTGTTCCTGCAGGAGGCGTCAGACCACCTGCAATATCTGCGGGAATATTCCGGCCTTTTACAAGAGCCGCAACCGAAGGCGGAGGACCTGCAAAGGCTCTACATCGCCGCTCACACGCTCACCGGCACATCCGCGAGTTACGGATTTCCCCATTTCTCGGAAATCTCAGGCAAGCTGGCCCACATTTTCCAGTATGCCGTCAATGCGGCGCTCACTCCCGAAATGTACGGACCGCTGACCGAGTTCGTCTCCGATGCCATTTCCGTGCTTGAATTCGATCTACTGCAGATCAGCTCGAGCGGCGTGGAAACGGTCGAAGACCTCGCTGCTTTCAAGCAGCGCTATTCATTTGCGTTCCCTATCGCGGTGGAACCAGAAGCAGGTCCACAGATTGAAGCGGCTGTCGGAGTTGGCGAGCCTGTTTCCGGAGTGTTGGTGGGCGAATCGTTTGTGGACCGCTTGCCGGAAGACGGCGAAGTGCCCGACGAGGTGCTCGAATTCTTTATTCCCGAGGCGGAGGAGCACCTTCAGGTCGTCACGGAGTGCGTGCTTGCGCTCGAGGGAAATCCGAACGAGGAAGACATCAATCGTCTTTTCCGCTCGATGCACACGGTAAAGGGCTCGGCGGCGCAGGTTGGCCTGCATCGCATGTCTGCCGTGGCGCACCGCATTGAGGATCTGATCGGCCGATTGCGCGACGGCGTGCTGAAACCCAGTGGCGATTTCGTCGATATCTGCCTGCAATCGGTGGACGCGCTGAAGAAATTTCTGCATCGGCAATGGTCGAGCGATGAGGAAATGGCGTCCGTTATCGATCCTCTGCTTGCGCGAATCGCGACGCTTGCTCCTGAAGAATTCGACGAGGCGCCCGCGGAAGAAGCTACGGCGGATGGTCAAGCCCAAGCAGCGGAAGCTTCGCACCCGCCTGCAACCTCGCGCCGATCAGGCGCATTGCCACAAGCAAAGTCGGTCCGAATTTCGCTTGAACGCCTCGACCGCATGATGAATGCCGTCGGCGAACTTGTCATCAACCGCACGCGCATGCTCGGACGTCTGACGGAGCTTTCAAAACTTGTCGAAGTTCTGAACTTTTCGAAAAGCCGCCTCTCCGGAAAAATTTCCGACTTTCAGGAGAAGCATGAATTCAGCCGATTGAGCAATACGCTGGTTCCGGGCAGCCAGCCCCCGCAGCGCGATACGTTCCGGAGCCATTTCGGCCCGCTCTCGCCGGTGACCTCGAACGAATTGATGGAATTCAGCGAACTCGAAATGGACCGCTACGATGACGTGAATATCCTTTCGCGCTCGCTTACCGAAATTTCCGCAGACGTGACCGAGGTTCTCACACAGCTTGAGAGCTTTATGGGGCGCGTCGATAGCGATATCGACGATTTCACGAAACTCACGCACCACTTG
>DATEME010000029.1:0-3135 GCA_035275865.1 Candidatus Acidiferrales bacterium
CGTTCGGCAATGGTTTACGGATCGGTGGTCGGCAGCTTCACGGTCGAACGTTTTGGCGTCGAACGCCTAGCCAATGTTACTCGTCGCGAACTCGTAGCCCGCGCCCGCCGCTTCTCAAAGCTCACAGCTTTCAAGCTTTAGGGACGGCAACCATTTTTTTGCAGGCTGAATCCGAGTTGACGGCTTGCGCGCCGAGGTGTTATCAATTTCAGTCCGCTTTTGACACGTGTTTGTCGGCGCGCTGTGCACAGCTTCTGCTTTGCTTTCCCGGCTGCCCGGTGTCCGGCAGCGTTGGGGACCTCAGGACGTTCATCGGGAGGATAGGATTGAGGCGTTTGGGTTGGGCCGCGCTAATGGCTGCGGTTGTGCTGTTTTGTGGCTGTGGAAACAGCTCTTATAATCCGACGCCGGCTATCACCGGCCTTTTTCCTCCATCGATCACTGCGGGGAGCCAATCCTTCACGCTCTATCTGAGCGGAAACGGTTTTCAGTCCAACACAACGGCCCAATGGAATGGTGTGGACCGTCCCGTGGTATTCGATAATCAGACCGGTCAGCTGGCCATGACCATTCTTGCGGGCGACGTGGCCAATCTGGGCAATGGCCAGATCACCGTCGCCAATCCCGCACCCGGTGGCGGCTTAAATCCGGCGGCCGTGTCGTTTGTTATCAGGCCGCCTGCGGCCAATGGGCCGACGATTACGTCGCTAAATCCGAGCACCGCAGTATCCGGCAGCCACTCGGACATTACGCTCAACGTCGCAGGAAGTGGTCTTTCCGCCAGCTATGTCATCGCATTTAACGGCACCGCGCTGAATACGAGTGCCAGCGGCTCTCCGGTGACTCAGCTTACCGCCACAATTGGTTCGGAGAGTCTTGCATCGGTGTCGCTCGCCAGCATCGCGGTGCAGACCGACGCGCCCGGTGTGGCTTCTCCCTCAGTGAAATTCCCCATTGGGCCGGCGTCAAATCCCGTGCCGAAATTGACGTCGCTTAAACCCTCGAGCACAGCAATCGGAACCTTGCCTCCCGGCGCACTCGTCATCCTTACGGGAACGGGCTTTGTGCCGGGGTCCGTGGTGAATTTCAATGGTTCGCCGCGTCCGACCGGCTATTCAAGTTCCACCACTCTTGCTGTAGGCGTTCAAGCCTCCGACGTCGCCACTGGCGGCACAATTTCTGTCACCGTCTCCAACCCAAATCCCGGTGGCGGCGCGTCGTCGTCCGTGAATTTCATGGTGCAGTAGTCTCCCGAATTTCCTGCATCGCCTTCAGTTTTTCCTACAACGCAAACCATTGAGTGATCGAGATTTAATGCATCGAACTCTCAGCGTTCGGTAGGTGCCTCAGGGCTTTACCTGCCCCTCCTAATGCATCTTCTTCCCCTTTTTTCTTAATCCCGCCCCCGATTGCCGCTCTTCGCAAGCCGGATTACCGTATCACGCGTCATCAGGGCCCGGGCGTCGGTAGCACAATCCGGGCGCTTTAGCGGATCAGCATTAAACAAAGCAGCGGCGCAACCAGCGCGTCGACTCACATCAATCAGACACACGGGGGTGTGACATGGTTCGATGGACGATCTTCTTGCGTCGTGCAGCAAATCGCTTTGCTCTCGCGACTGCACTATTCGCATTCGCAATCGCCGCGGCGCACGCGCAGAGCACTTTCTCGCCGCCCGTACAGATCTCCGCTGACATGCTTGCCACCGGCGAACCGCAAGCAGCCATCGCCCAAAGCGGCAATATTTACGTCGTGTGGAGCGATCAGGCGAGCGCCTGTACCGCTTCTGGCTGCAGTAAGGACGTTTTCTTCAGCCGTTCCACTGACCACGGCTCCACGTTTTCGACACCGTTGAATCTCTCAAACAACGGCTCGTCAGCAAATCCCATCATCGTCGGCGATTCTCAAGGAAACATCGACGTTATCTGGAGCGGCAGCGGCCATCTCTTTTTCAGCCGCTCGGCCGACTCAGGCACGACATTCTCTTCGCCGCTCGATATTGCCGGTGTGACGAATCCCTCGCTCGCCTTCAGCGCTGCTGGTTATCGCCCGCTCGTCGTCGACGCCGCGGGCAATATCAATGTCGTCTGGTCAGATCAGAACACCAGCCAGATCTTTTTCGCTCGCTCCACCAACGCCGGCGTTAGCTTCTCCACTCCACTGAATATTTCCAGTTACGCATCGGGCGCGTCGAGTCCGACAATGGCCGTCGACTCAAGCGGCGGCATCGATGTCATCTGGCAAGGCAGCGTCGCCGGGCACAATCCCTACGATCTCTTCTTCACGCGCTCCACAGACGCCGGCGCGAGCTTCTCCGTTGCCAAAGACATCTCGAATACTCCAAGCGGTGCATTTTTTGATCAGATCGCCGTCGACCCCACCGGCGCCATCGACGTGGCTTGGAACAGCGACTGCCCCAGCCCGTCTTTCTGCTCCGTCGTTTCCAGTGACGTTTTCTTCAGCCAATCGAAAGACGGCGGCGCGACTTTCTCTTCTCCCGTCCAGATAACGAACACGCAGGGCCAAGCAGCGATATCGCGCGTGCTCCTGGCCATCGATTCTGCCGGCAACGCGAATCTGGCCTGGCCGCAAGTGTCCGGAGGAAATTCCGTCTTTTTCAGCCGCCTGAACGCAGGCGCGACCGTCTTCTCCGCGCCCCGCCAAATCGGGTCGTCCTTTCCCGCCGCCATGGCTCTCGATGTGAACGGCAAGATCGACATCGCCGCCGCTGACACCGACGTTTATCTCCTTCAATCGAGCGACCAGGGAAACACATTCTCCTCAACAAACATCACTAGCGGCGGTGCCGGCAGCAATCCCGAGGATGTCGAGGTCGTCGCCGCCGCAAATCCCGCGGGCAGTATCGCGATCGCTTGGCCTGCCTACAATCGTTCCACTTCGAAGTGGGCCATCTTTGGCAGCGGCAGTGCCGCGACGCAAACAGCCGGCGGCACCGGGAATCCGCCCCCCAACGCGGGGTTCGCCGTCGCTGCGAGCCCAACGGCTCTCACCATCTCTGCGCCAAACCTCTCTGCGACCACGATGCTCACGTTCAGCAGCCAGGGCGGCCTCACGGGCGCAGGTGCTCTTTCATCCACGGGATGCAGTGGCGCGTCCTCGCAGAAAATCACATGC
>DATEME010000030.1:0-2497 GCA_035275865.1 Candidatus Acidiferrales bacterium
ACAACCGTCTTAGGCACCCATGCGTGTGAGCGCAGCTTCTGGATCTGGTCGCGGACGTTCTGGTCGAGGTCCTGGAAGCAGTAGAAATGCGCAGGAGCAATAGCGGCAGTGCCCGCACGGTCCTGGATGCGAGCGCGCATGTCGTCCTCGCCGGTCTTCGTCAGGCCGCAATCGGTGTGATTTATCACCATAAACTCTTCGGTGCCGAGCAGATAGTGCGAGACGAGCAGCGAGCGCAAAGCATCGTCCGTTACGATGCCGCCCGCATTGCGGATGATGTGCGCGTCTCCGGTCTTAAGGCCGAGGGTACGAATGGAGAGGCGCGTATCCATGCAGGTCAGCACGGCGAGCTTGCGCTGAGGGCGCGGCGTCAGCTCCCTCAATTCATGTGTTTGGGCATAAGTCCGGTTCGCTGCGAGAACTTCGTCGATTACGCTCATAATTTGTCGCACGTTATTGTAAGCGAAGCGCCACGCGGATCAGGGAAGAGAATCACACAAACATTTTCGTGCGGGCGCGGGGCTATTGCGAGCGCAGCTTCGCCGCTTCGTAGAGAACGATGGACGCAGCGACGCCTGCGTTGAGCGACTCGACCCGATCGCTCATCGGAATCACGATGCGTGCATCGGCAGCGTGCTCCACCTCCGCGGGTAGGCCCGCACCTTCGCTGCCGACGAATATCGCAACGGGCCCGGCGAGGCATTCGCCGAGCAAACTTGCGTCAACCGAAGCAGGTTGTTTGGCACTGGAGGCTACGATCTTCGCGCCCGAGATGCGCAACTGTGCAAGCACGACCGGGACCGCGAGTCCGCGAAGCACGGGAAGGCGCAATGCCGAACCTGCGGAAGCGCGCAGCGCCTTGGGCGACCATGGATCGGCCGTCCCTTTGGTGGCGATCGCGCCCGTCGCGCCAAATGCCTCCGCCGAGCGGACGATCGTGCCGACGTTGCCCGGGTCCTGAATCGCGGTCATAACGACAACGAGAGAAGCTTTGCCTTCCAAGGCGGCGGCGTAGGAACCGTCACGACGCGCTGGCCCGCGCAGGGCGTCTTCGAGCCCCCAGACGGGCTGGTTGAACAGCGCGGCGATGCCTTGCGGCGCCTCCGTGCCGGAAACGGCGGAGAAGAGTTTGTCCGTGGTGCGAAAGATGCGGCTATGCGCAATCCCGGCGTCGCTTTGGCTCGCGACGTCCAGAACGTGGGCCAGGTCTCGCTCGCCGGATTCGCTCACGAGCAGCGCGCGAGCTTCCAGGCCGGAGCCGAGGGCGTCTTCGACAAGTTTGCGGCCTTCGATGCCGAGCGGATCGCCTTCCTTAGGTCCGGTGCCCTGAAGCGCCGCACGAAAGGATTTCAGCCATTTATTGTCGCGGCTGGTGATGACTTCACTTGCCATTCTGGAAAGCTCCGTATTTTTGCATCGCGCCTCACAAATGCACGTCCGAATCGAAAGCGTAGCAAACGCGCCTGCAGGCGTAAACTCCGTGATATCTGCTGCTTGCTTAGAAAAGCGTTGGCTGCTATGTTAGCTTCGGCTTTCGTGCAGGTGGCAGACGAAGCCTGACGTGAGCGAACCCTTGGGCGCAGAAATCCTGAAAATTTCCCCGGATAGTCCGCAGCGCGCTGCGATCGACTATGCCGCCGGCTTCATCAAGCGCGGCGACGTGGTCGCCATCCCGACGGACACGTTTTACGGCCTCTCCGCGGATCCATTCAACTTGGCCGCGATCGAGCGCGTCTTTCAGATCAAAGGCCGGCCGGAGAACCGTGCGCTGCCGATTCTGGTCGATTCGGTCGAGCAGGCGGTCGAGCTTGCCCGCGATATTCCTGACGCGTTTCTTACGCTGGCGCACCAGTTCTGGCCCGGCCCGCTCACGATCGTGGTGGAAGCGACGCATCGGTTGCCCCTGAAAGTGACGGGCAATAGCGGACGCGTCGCGCTTCGATGGGCCGACTCGCGCATCGCTACGGCGCTGATCGGCGCGGTCGGCGGACCGGTTACAGGAACGAGCGCGAATCTTTCTGGACATCCTTCCTGCAGCAGCGCTTCCGCGCTCGCAGAACAGCTCGGCACGCGCATCCCGCTGATCCTCGATTCGGGCGATACGAACGGCACTCTTGCATCGACCATCGTGAAGATCGATGGCGACAACTGGTCGATCGTGCGTGAAGGCGCGATCCCCAACGCCCAGCTCGAAGCCGCACTGAGCTAGCTTTGCACTCGGCTACTTCAGCCGCACATCCGTCAGGAAGTTGTAATCGCCGGTAGGATCCAAATTGACGTTCATAACCCGGTCAGAACGGTAGACGCAAACCGTGTCGTTGAACCACAAATTCAGATACGGCTCATCGTCGTAGAGAATCTGTTGAATTTGCCAGATGAGCGCCTTCTGCTTTTCCTTGTCCATTTCGATGCGCTCTTTGCCGATGAGCGCATCGAGTGCCGGGTTGTTGTAGTGTCCGCGGTTGTAGCCGTTCGGCGGCATGTGCGCCGAGCTGAA
>DATEME010000031.1:0-4937 GCA_035275865.1 Candidatus Acidiferrales bacterium
TTGAACAGCGTGACGAAAATCGGCACGACTTTCCACAAAAGCAAAGTGATGACGCAGACCGCGATCCCAATGACGGAGACCGGGTAGATCATCGCCGACTTAACGGCACGAGCCAGCTTCACGTTCTTTTCGATGTACGTCGACAGACGCTGAAGAATGGTGTCTAAGATACCGCCCGTCTCACCGGCTTCAACCATGTTGTAGTACAGCGGATCGAAGACCTTTTCGTACTGCTTCATCGATGCCGACAGCGTCGCGCCACCTTCTACCGAGCCACGGACGCCATTGAGGATTTTCTGAAAAACCCTGTTCTCCTGCTGCCCGGCAAGAATTTCCAGGCACTGCACCAGGGGTAAACCGGCGTCAATCATCACCGAGAATTGACGCGTGAAAACGGCCAATTCCTTCGCGTCAACGCCCGCGCCGAACGTCGGGATCGCAAATTCTTTTCCCTTTTCGGACACCTTGCTCACGTTTATATGTTCCCGCTTCAGCACGGCGGTGAGTTCGGCCTTGCTGTTGGCCGTCCGCTCCCCCGTAACGCTGGTGCCCACTCGGTTTGTGCCCTTATATGTGAATACCGGCATGGTACTTTGCCTCCTCTTGTTTAACGCCGGACCGGCGCCCGGCCGCCCGCAGGCGGCGAGGTCACCCCGCGATTGATCAAATCTTGCAACTCATCGGGATTCGAAGAACGCGCCATCGCGGTTTCCAGCGTGATGGACTTCTGGAAATAGGCGTTGGCGAGGCTCTGATTGAACGTCTGCATCCCGGTCTGTCCCGTTCCTGTCTGCATCGCCGAATAAATCTGGTGAATCTTGTCTTCGCGGATCAGGTTGCGGATGGCGGCCGTCGGAATCAGGATCTCCATCACCATCGCGCGGCCGCGACCATCGACGCGCGGCAGCAAGGACTGGCAAAGAATGCCTTCGAGGACCATGGAAAGCTGGGCCCGTACCTGCGGCTGTTGGTGAGCAGGGAAAACGTCGACGATACGGTTGATCGTCGACACGGCGGAATTCGTGTGCAGCGTCGCAAACGTCAGGTGGCCCGTCTCGGCGATACGCAGAGCCGATTCGATCGTTTCAAGGTCGCGCATTTCTCCGATGAGGACGACGTCTGGATCCTCGCGAAGCGCGGCGCGCAGCGAATTCGCAAATGAGTGCGTGTCCGAATGGACCTCGCGCTGATTCACCAGGCACTTTTTATGGTTGTGCAAAAATTCGATCGGATCCTCGATTGTGATCATGTGCTCTTCGCGCTCGTTGTTAATCTTGTCGAGCATCGCGGCAAGCGTGGTCGACTTGCCGGAGCCCGTCGGACCGGTGACAAGCACGAGGCCACGCGGCTTGTCGCAAAGGCCACGCACAACAGGAGGGAGCCCCAGCGCGTCAAATCCCTTGATCTCCCATGGAATCGTCCTGAAAACCGCCGCCACGGCGCCCCGCTGATGAAAGATATTTCCGCGGAAACGCGCCAGGCTCTTCAATCCGAACGAAAAGTCCAGTTCCAGGCTCTCTTCGAGCCTGTGTTTCTGCACGTCGGTCAGTACGCTGTAGGCGAGCGCCTTCGTATCCGCAGCCGTCAGAGGCGGCATATCGAGCGGGCGCAGCTTTCCGTGCACGCGCACGCGCGGCGAACTGTTCGTCGAAAGGTGCAGGTCGCTGCCGCCCATTTCGATCATTTTCTTGAGCAATTCGCTCAACGTGATGCCGGCCATGCCTTCCTCCCTTACAGAACCGTCTCGCGCAAAACCTCTTCCATGGTGGTCGCGCCAGCGGCCACTTTAGTTAAGCCGCTGCGACGGAGAGTAATCATTCCCAATTCGAGCGCCTTCTTCTTCAGCTCGAGCGCCGACGCGCCCACGAGAATCAGTTCGCGCAGATCGTCCGTAATCTCCATTACCTCGTATAGTCCGACCCGGCCCTTGTAGCCGCTGTTGTTGCACGTGCCGCAGCCCTTGCCGTGATAGACCACCGTGGTTTTCGCTTCCTCCGGCGTATAACCGGCCTCGACGAGCGCTTGCGGCTGAATCTGCAACGGCTCTTTGCAACCGGCACAAATGCGCCGCACTAGGCGCTGGGCGCAGATCAGGTTCACCGAAGTCGCCACAAGGAACGGCTCGATGCCCATGTTCATTAATCGGCTGATTGTTGACGGCGCATCATTGGTATGCAGCGTGGAAAGCACCAGGTGGCCCGTCAAAGCGGCTTTTACGGCGATTTCCGCCGTTTCGAAATCTCGAATTTCGCCGACCAGAATGATGTTCGGGTCTTGCCGCAGGAAAGCGCGCAGCGCGGACGCAAAGTTCAGCCCGATCTGCTCTTTCATCTGTACCTGATTGATGCCCGGCAACTGGAATTCGACCGGGTCCTCCGCCGTCATGATGTTCGTATCGGGTTGATTTAGCCTCGCAACCGAGGAATACAGCGTGTTCGTCTTGCCGGAACCGGTCGGCCCCGTCACGAGCACCATGCCGTAAGGCTTCAAAATCTGCTTTTCGAATTTCTGCAGCGACTCCGCCTCGAAACCCAGTTTTGTCATGTCCAGGCGAAGGTTCTCTTTGTCGAGCAACCGCATGACGATCTTTTCGCCAAAAAGAGTCGGCACTGTGGAAACACGGAAGTCCAATTCCTTTTTCTTGCCGTCTTTGAGGTACTTGATCATGATCCGGCCATCTTGCGGCAGCCGCTTTTCGCTGATATCCAGCTTGGACATGATCTTGATGCGGCTCGTGATCGCGTCTTTCAATTTCATCGGCGGCGCCATCACGTTTTGCAGCTGGCCGTCGATGCGGAACCTGACGCGATATTCCTTCTCGTAAGGCTCGACGTGAATATCGCTCGCGCCGCGCTTGACGGCATCGGTAAGGATCAGGTTGCAGAGCTTGATGATCGGCGCTTCCTCGGCCGCCTTTTCAAGCGACGCGAGGTCCATTTCGGATTCTTCCGCGGCCAGCTCGAGCGCGTCGCCATCCTCGCCGGTGAGGTCCTTCATCACCTTATCGAGTTCTTCTACACTCTCAACGTCGCCGTAGAATTTGTGAATCGCCTCGCCGATGGCCGTTTCCGACGCGACAACCGGCTCAACGTTGAAACCGGTCATGAACTTGATATCGTCCATCGCGAAAACGTTCGTAGGATCCGTCATCGCGATCGTGAGTGTGGATCCCACGCGTGAAAGCGGAACGATCTGGTAGCGGACAGCGGTTTCTTGCGGAACGAGTTTGATTACCGAAGGATCGACCTCATAGAATTTTAGATTGATCGAAGGAACGCCGTATTGGCGCGAAAGAACGGCGGTAATATCGTCATCGCTGACGAGCCCCATTTTGACGAGGCAAGTGCCCAGCCTGCCGCCGTTTCTCTTCTGATACTCGACAGCCTGCTTCAACTGATCATCGGAGATCAGGCTGTCTTTGACCAGAATTTCGCCGAGTCTTGAGGACATGAGTGTGCGCTGACGGATGCAGCAACCGCCCGATTTGCAGGGTAGCATGCTCCCTTCGCGCCATCGGGACGCGGTCCGCTCTTCGTGGTGAATCTGCTAACAGTCTTTTGGCCGCTTGCCCACCTGTACCTTCGTACAGGCCAATATTTGACCGCTGTACGTGCGTACAGGTCGCGCGAATTCTTTGTTCTCACCGGACACTTTTTGCCGGGCATCACTCATGAGTGACGAACTTTGTCTAAATAGACTCCGATCGCACCTGTTGACAGAAATGGCCGCGCATGGCTACCTAGATTCGTCGTGAAAGACTCGTAATTCGATGACAGGATCGCTCGCTATTCCTCTCTGCCCAAGGTGCGGACAGCCGATTGCCGCGAACATGCTGGTGTGCCCTGCGTGTCATGCGCTTGTCCATGGCGAACAATTCGAACGCATTTCCGCCGCCGCAGAACGCCTAGAACGAAAATCTCAGCTGTTAGCTGCTCGTGAAACATGGCTTCAGGCACTCGCACTCGTTCCCCAGGACTCGGAACACGCAGGGTGGATTCGTCAGCACACTGCCGAGCTTGAGGCAAAAGCGTCCGCCCTCCCGAACAATTCGAAGAGTAAATGGGCAAAAAGGCTCGGCCCTCTTGGTCCTGTGGCCATCCTGGCAGCAAAAGCCAAAACAGCGCTCTTTGCACTCTCCAAGCTGAAATTTCTGCTGAGCCTGGCTGCCTTTGTCGCCGTTTACTGGGCTGCTTGGGGACCGAAATTCGGCATTGGTTTCGCGGTCCTGATTTTGATCCACGAGATGGGACACTTCATCGACGTAAAGCGTCGCGGACTGCCGGCGGAGATGCCCGTGTTTCTTCCCGGCCTCGGCGCTTACGTGAAATGGAAAGCACTCGGCGTCTCGAGTGAGACCCGCGCAGCAGTGAGCCTCGCCGGTCCATTCGCCGGATGGATCGCTTCGATGATTTGTCTCGCGATCTGGTGGAAAACCGGTGACGCGCTCTGGGCCGGCCTCGCACGCGTGAGCGCATGGCTCAACGTGCTCAACCTGATTCCCGTCTGGATTCTCGACGGAGGAACGGCCGCAAGCGCGCTGGGGCGAACGCAACGTTTTCTTCTGTCGACCGTCGGCCTCGCCCTCTGGCTCTTTCTCGGAGAAACAGTGTTTCTTCTGGTCGGAGTGGGCGCCGCTTTTCGCGCATTCACAAAGGATCTGCCGGAAAAGCCAAGCAAGATGATCACCGCGTACTATGTGGCAGTGATGGTTTGCCTGGGGATTGTCTTGCACATCGTGCCGGGCCAACTCCTGCCCGTACGGTGAAATTCGCTGCAGAAAAGCGCCAAGGCTTAGCGACGCACCAATATGTCCGCCGGCGCCTTCCGCTTTTCGGATTGCTTGTGCAGGTAGAGCGCTTTGTCGGCCTCGTCGAGCAAGTCCTGCGGCCGCTGGCCCTTCTGCCAATCCGCCCAGCCAACCGCATAGGTGATGGCGA
>DATEME010000032.1:0-11568 GCA_035275865.1 Candidatus Acidiferrales bacterium
ATCCGCCACGCGCCTCGGCGAGGAAGCCTGCTTGCTAGCGTCTCCCGAAATTCGCGGCGAATAGTCGCCAGCGTCAGCCATCATCCTTGCCAACGCGAAAAAATCCGTCCCCACACCGGTACCGATCTGCACAGGAACGCCCCGGGGAAAATGATCCAACCCATGGACGATCGCGTTCGTTAGCTCCTCGATGTGAACCCAGTCGCGCACCTGACTGCCACCCCACGCCACAAGAGGGTCTTCACGGCGATACTAGCTGCGCTAAGCGCCAAAATCTTCGCTTTTTCCTCGCACTAGCGAAACGAAGGTGAGTGGGAGCATAATGGGCGCCATCAAGACGGCAGGAAGCCTCTACTGCGTGTTTCACCTCTAGCCCGTGTCGATCCGGGATTCTGCCGCGCGTTGGAAGAGAAGAGGCACACTTGACAAAGAACTCCGCTCGCATCGCCCGTTGGGGTTTTCTTGGCGCCGCTATTATTGCGGCTCCTTGCGTGTTGGCCCAAGCGCCGCCGGGGCCGCTGGCTCCCCCGCAGGCGGCACCTGGTACGCCGCAAGCCGCGCCAGCTCCGCCTCCAAAGCCCAAGCCGCAGGTCGCACCGCGCACAAGTTTGGCCGGAAACTGGACGTTCAATACAGACCAGAGCGACGACCCCAAGCATAAGGTGCGCGTGGCGGACGATTCGGGCGGTGGATTTCCTCATCCTTCAGTGGGTACGGGTTACCCCGGCTACCCCGGTGGCGGGTACCCCGGAGGTTACCCGGGCGGCGGGTATCCTTACCCCGGCAGCCCGTATCCCGACCCGTATCCGGACAGCGGCGGCGTTCCGCAAATTTCCGGGAAGGATTTGGCGCAGAATCCCAAACTTCAAGCATTCCTTTACCCGCCACAGACGATTTCGGTTGCGCTAAAAAAGTCCACTGGCATCGGCGCGCAGAACGCCGTCCCGGCCGAAGTCGATATGACCGACCCGGATTTCAACGTGATCAGCTTTTACACTGACGGCCGGCAGTTGCCGAAAACGACCAACGACAGCCACGAGGAAATCGCCGCGCATTGGGACGGCTCGCAGCTTATTTCAGACGAGAAGAGCCCCATCGGGGGGAAGATGAGCCGGACGTTCGAGCTTTCAAAGGACGGCCGGCAACTGATCGAGACGCTTCACATCGATCATGGGAAGAAAAAGCCGATCGACATTCGGTATGTCTACGACGCTACGAGCTCGGATATTGAGCCAGGCGATTCAGACCCGAACCGCCCCGTTCTCAAGAGGAACGCGGGGGACTCACAGAATAACGAATCCTCTCAGCTGCAATAGCCGCTGCGAATAGGATACGGCGAGCAAACTGCGCTTATCGCACGGACGACACGTAAACGCTATACCAGTCCGACGCGATGCGCTGCTGGGCTTCAGCGAGCGGCATCGCACGTGAACAGACTTCCCGGTGCAAGTAATCCTCGACCCTGTCCTTGTATTTAGCGCCGCCATCGGGGATCGAAGTGGAGTAGGCCTCGGGCCAAAGATTTTTCGGATCCGTTGGATTGCCTCCCAACTCCAACGGAATCAAATGATCTTCTTCGTAGTCGGCAGGCTTCGTATCGGAATCGTGGTATTCGCCAATCTGTTCGCGTTTCAGCCTGTAGGTGTACTCTTCCGGCGGGCGAATGGATTTGGTCGACCAATGCGGATTGCAGATCGTCTCGCCGATATTGGACTGGGTAATCGCGGGATTGGTCGCGCCGGGCGTGAGCGCGGCAATCGGATAAATGTCGGCTGGACCCGCGCGTTCACCCGGAGCGATGGAAATCTTCGCGGGCTTCGGTGAGTACGACGTACGCGACAGATAAATCATCGCCGCAATCACGAAGAGGAGGGCAATCAGCAAAGGAATCGCGCTCTGCCGAGGCCTCTCGAATCGTCGTGGTCGTCTCAGTGGCACGATTTATTCTGGCATATTCATGGCGCGCCCGCCGCACGCGCCTGTCTCGGCTTCAAACTGCGCGAGCCGGGCGATTGCTATGCCATTGCCGCTCAGGATTCTTTGCAATCTGCTCCATGGTCCGGCCGCTTAAAGCAGAGCGATTGTCGGCGGACCTGGAAATCTTTACCGGCTTCTCGCCCCCTTTGAGCAAAAACCACTTCGGGCGGTCGCCATCGTCACGCGAGCGCGTCAGAACCCATTCGCCTTTGAGCTTTTTCCCTTGGAGATAAAATTTCAGATAGCCCTTGAAGAAATTGCCCTCGACGAGATCGTACGTGCCGATATCCCATACCATTACGGTGCCGCCGCCATATTCGCCTTTGGGAATGATGCCTTCGAAGCTCAGATAATCGAGAGGGTGATCTTCGGTGGGCATGGCCAGGCGTTTCTCTTCTTTCGTCAGCGGAGGGCCTTTTGGTACGGCCCACGATTTCAGCACGCCATGCATTTCCAGGCGAAAATCGTAATGCAGATGGCTTGCGGCATGTTTTTGTATGACGAATCGGCGTGTGCCGCCCTGGAGGCTGCGTTCGGGAACCAGTGGCGGCGGCTCGGGCGTGCGAGAAAAATCGCGCTTCTCGCGATATTGTTCAAGCGACTTCGGCGCGGCTTTTACTGCGACGATTTCTTTCGGCAGTTTCTGTTTCAGTTTCTCCACGGGTGCGAAGAGATCGCCAATTTTCTCGAGGCGCGCCAGCGCCTCTTCGGGCTCGAAATAAAGGCTCTCGCGCTTCTTCGTGCGCTGCGCCGCAATCAGCTCGTCCCATGTGACCGGTAGCGAGACGTAAGGCCGCTCCGATTTTGCGCGCAACGAATAAACGCCGATCGTCGTCTTCGATTCGGTGTTCTGGCTCCAATCGATGAATACTTTTCCGGAGCGCAGGTTTTTCGGCATTTTGGAAACGATCAGGTCGGGATGCCGCTGCTCCATGAATTCCGCGAACGTCTTCGCAAACGGCTTCACCACATCGTAGGTAAGCCCCGAGTTCAAGGGGACGTAAAGCTGGAGGCCCTTCGATCCTGAAACCTTCGCAAATGATTGCAGCTTCAACTCGTCCAGCACTTCGCGCACGAGCAGCGCTACACGAACGCACGTCAAAATGTCGGCGCCCTCGCCCGGATCGAGATCAAACACCATTTCCGTGGGCGAATTCGTCTTTGGAGCGCGGTGCAAAAAAGGATGGAGTTCGAGGCTGGCAAGATTCGCGGCCCAGACAAGCGTCGGCAGGTCATTGATCAGAGTGTAGCGTATTTCCCCGGACCGATGGTGGTGGGGTACGGAAAAACGTTTGACCCAGGCAGGCGTGTGCCCCGGGGCGTTCTTTTCAAAAAAATGCTCGCCGCGGACGCCCTCGGGATAACGCACCAGCGTGATCGGCCTGTCTTTCAGATGTGGCAGAATGTAGCGCGAGACGCGAACGTAGTAATCGATCACCTGGGCTTTAATGAATCCGGCAGCCGGATAAAGCACCTTGTCCAGATTCGAGAGGGCTACGGTGCGCCCTTCGACCTGAATTGTTCCCGATTTGCCGGCCATCGCGAGTCAGCTCCGCCGTCGCACCAGACCACCAAGCTTACGCAGACAGGGTCGCACAATTTAGGCGTTCAGGAAGCGAATTCCATCTTGAGGCAAAACTGGAGGCGGTAAGCGGGCACTCTGTGATTCGCGAGACAAAAAGCCGTTGCGCGAATGCCGGCGCCCGCTCGAATGTCAGCAACTCATGCGGTTATTGTTGCGGCCCGCGGCCCATACCTCGCATCATGTCGCTCATGTTCATGGGCGTGCCCGTGATCTTGTCCTGATAATTCGTGAGTATCTTGGCGAGGACCACTGAGGACCCATCGTTCTGAGTCATCTTGACCAGACCATAAGGCGGGACACCCTTCGTCACCCAAACGTCCGAACCATCGTTTCCTTTCCAATGGTCGCAAGTGAAGGTTCCGGCCGGAACCGTGACAGATTCGCTGCCGAGATTCTTGGCGCTGTCCCGGATGTCTTTGGGCTGTTCGTTCTGCGCCATCCGGCCGCCCATCGTCCCGTCCATCTCCATCGGCCCGCGGCCCGGCATCAGGAAGATAGTCTTCGCAACGCTGCTGTAATTACCATCGGGAACAAGCAGCATCTTCACGCTCATGGTCCCGCGTTCCGTGTCGGCCGTTGTTTCATACCAGTAGCCATCCTTGCCACTGGAAGATTCCTTCCCAACGATTGCGATCTCCACATTCATGGTTGTTCCGTTTTTGGTCACGACATTGTATTGAGCCCCGGCGCCAACCACGGGGTTGAATATGCCCTGGGGCGTGGGCATCTGAATGCCACCACCCATCTGGCCGGTCGCAGCGACACCTAGAACAAGGGTAGCGACCAGCAACAAACCTCCCGTTGCAAGCTTTTTCATGTTTGCACCTGTGGGCGCCGGATCGGCGCGGAGTGGAAATCGCGGGAATTGTACTCTAAATGTGCGCGGACGAAACAGGAATTCACTGCCCCGTTCGCCGGATTACACGAGAAAGCCAGGTCCGGTTATGGGCGCAGCGGCGACCATAGAATCACGCAAGCTGCCTGTACGTAATCAGCTCAATTCCGTGTTCCGCCACGGCACGCTTGACTTCCGGATCGAGGAGCGCGTTCATTTCCAGTTCGCGCTGCTGTTGCAGACGCGAGCCGGTCGCTGCCAAATCGGCGTCACAAATGCCCGGATGCAGCATGATTTCGGTCTGGCCATCGGGAAGTGTGTCAATCAGGCGACGCAAGGCTGCCGGACTTAGACCTCCAGTCGAGGCCAACCCTAAAAAGTTTTGCGGAGAGCTGAGGCCGTACTTGCGCGAAAGCGTCCGGAATTTCAGGCTGACCGTCCGTGCCGCCGACGCAGCGACGAGTTGTTTGACCGGCGCACGCCCTGCCCAGGAGTCGCGTAGGCGTTCAATCGGCTTGCGTATGCGTGTGATCCCCGTCACTTGGGCGACTCGGCCGAGCGCCTCGAGCACTCGCGGATGTGCGTGCGTGTGCTTGTGCGTATCGAGATGCGTAGGCGAGATACCGGCGCGCCGTATCTTTTCAATTTGCGCACTCAGTTCCCTTTCGATATCGGCTCGCCGGATCGCCCCGGCGCTTACGCGCGCCACGAACGCACCCAAGGAAGCGGGAAGGCGGCCCTGCGAATCCGCCAACGAAGGGATCACGCGCGACGACGCGACGGCTTGGCCTCCAACGAGTACTAAGTGACAGCCAACGCCCAAAGAAGGATTCGCGAGGGCGTGTGCGACGGCATCATCAAACGCCGGCCCATTGGCCATGAGCGTCGCGCTCGTTAAGATTCCTTCGCGATGCGCGCGTACAATTCCGTCGTTGACGCCCTTCGTGAGACCGAAGTCGTCTGCGTTGAGGATTAGTTGCTTGGCCACTCGCGGGATTGTTACCGGAAAGCTGACGGGATGATACCAACGAAGAAAGCTAGCGTCCAGCGGCAATTTTCTTTCCAAATAATGTTTTCGCGCGGCGAATTGTGAATGGACCGTTACAGTTTTCAACAGAACTGTTGAAAACCATGTGAAAAAGGGCTTCGCACCGGACGAAACTCCGCACCAGTACACGAGTTATGCTCTTTGCACATTTTCAGTGCAACTTGCGGCACGGGCCGCCGCTTTTACGAGAGCGGCGACCTCATTGCTTCACAATTTTTTCAGAATGGAAGGTCGCGAAAACCTTTTCGGGAAAAATATCCGAGGAAAACTTTTCCGGAAGCAACGGGCAAGATTTCGAAGGCTAATACCAGTGAGGAGGCTCTTTCAGTTGGATCGTGACAGTGCCGTCTTTCTCCACGTCGTACCATTCGCCGAACGTGTGCCAGCCTTTCGCGATCACCTGGATCTGAACTTTTCCTTGCGGCACTTCCGGGACCTTCACGGAGCCGTCCATATTCGACTTCAGATCTAATTCCTGCAGTGAATCGTGGCGGAAAAGAGTGCCCGGCTTCGGATAGCGGACATAGACGCTCGCGTTGCCGATCGGATGTCCCTCGGGATTGGTTATGAGGATCTTCAATCTCGCGACGCCGTTCGAGCCTTGGTAATCCTTTTCCGTTGGCGGCGACGTGATCTGAGGCGACGAGTTGGCTGTCGCGTCGGAACTGACGCCATTCTCCTGCGCTGTGGCAGGACGCACACAAAGGAGCGCGATCATAAGGCTCCCGCCCGTAAAGAGTGCGAGCCAACGCGCACCCGGTGATAAGCGGCGAATCATTTCTTTCTTTTTACTCCAATCCATCCCGCTCCTCAAGACCTGACTGGAATTAAATCTGCCGAATTAAATCTGCTATGATGCGGGTATCGTCGGTCATTCCTCATGGCAGATCGTTCGCAAACTCTGGCGCTAATAGGCGCGGGCCCGGTGGGCCTTTGCGTCGCCAAGGCGCTCAAGGCTCACAACATTGAGTACGAGCAGCTTGAAGCCGACCGTGATGTAGGCGGCAATTGGCTTCACGGCGTCTACGCGACTGCGCACATCATTTCTTCGCGCAAGACGACCGAATATCCCGATTATCCGATGCCGGTGTATTACCCGGATTTTCCGAGCGCGGGGCAGATGCTGGAATATTTGCGGGATTACGCGCAGCATTTTGGGCTGCGCGAGCGCATCCAATTCAATACAAAGGTTTTGATGGCGCTGCCCCTCGCCGATGGGCGCTGGAAAGTGGACATTTTGGGCGGAGAAAGCCGCTTATACAAGGGCTTAATTGTCTGTAATGGCCATCATTGGGACAAAAAATTCCCTTCTTACCCCGGTATTTTTACGGGAGAGATTCTCCATTCGAAGGATTACAAGTCGCCGTCGCAACTGAAGGGAAAAAGAGTTCTCGTGATCGGCGGCGGGAACTCTGCCTGCGACGTAGCATCCGAGGCGGCGCGGGTGGCTGAATCGTGCACCTTGAGTCTGAGGCGCGGGTATTGGTTTCTGCCGAAGACCATTTTGGGAATTCCGTCGGCGGAATTGATAAAGCCGTGGGCGCCAGTTTGGGCGCAACGCCTTTTCCTGCGCGTGGCCCTGCGCGTGATTCTGGGGAGGTACGAGGACTATGGGCTGCCGAAACCCGATCACAAAGTTTTCGAAGCTCACCCGACGATCAACAGCGAGCTGCTGCACTACATTCGTCATGGCCGTATCGAGCCAAAACCGGACGTCGCTCGTTACGACGGCGAAACAGTCCATTTCAGCGACGGTACGAGTGACGAGTTCGATTTGATCGTCTGCGGCACAGGCTTTCACGTCACCTTTCCGTTTCTGCCGGAAGGCATGGTACACACGCGCGGCGGCATCGCCGACCTCTACGGCGGAATGTTTCTCCCCGACTGCAAAAACCTCTACGTCGTTGGAACCGCTCAGCTTCGCTATGGGTTCGGACCGGTCGTCACGCCCGGCGCCGATCTGCTCGCCAAAATGATTCTGCTGCAGGACCGGATGGAGCTGCCGATTGGACTCGTACTGAAAGAATCCGGCGTCAAACTTCCCACTACACACCTCGTTGATCCTCACGCGGCGATCCGAGGAATTCGTCGCGCGAAGCGGATGCTTCCGATGCTCGCCTGGAAAGAAGAGCGATTGAGGAAAAAGTTTGCCACGCCTCCGCTACGCGCATTCGATCCCTTATCCATCCGTGTCATGCGCGACATGGAGGTTTTCTGAAATTCGAGCTGGCAGGCGGCGTTGCGGTCGTGACGGGCGCCGCATCGGGAATCGGGCGCGCCCTCGCGGAACAGCTCGCGCGAGAAAAAATGGCGTTGGCCCTTTGTGACGTTCATGCCGAGCGCCTCGCGGAATCAGCGGCAAGCGCGCGAGAGATCGCCGGCGCAAGTGGGTGTCTGATCACGACTCACGTAGTCGATGTGGGCGACGTGACACAGATGCAGGCGTTCGCGGAAGCAACGGCTGCAGCGCATGGCCGCGTTACGCTGCTAATCAACAACGCCGGCGTCGCGCTTCACGGCAGGTTTGAGGAGTTCTCGCTCCAAGACTTCCATTGGTTGATGCAGATTAACTTCTGGGGCGTCGTAAACGGTACGAAGGCGTTTCTTCCTATGCTTCGGCGCGAGCGTCGGGCACATATCGTCAATCTCTCGAGTATTTTCGGAATCATTGCGCCAGCCGGACAGACAGCATACGCGGCAAGCAAGTTTGCCGTTCGGGGATTTACGGAAGCGCTGCGCCATGAATTGGCCGGATCAACCGTGGGCGTTTCGTGCGTTCACCCGGGCGGCATCCGCACGCGAATCGCGATGGATGGCCGCATCGGCGCGGGGTCTTTGGAGAGCAAGGAGCACTACGCGACGGCCCTTGCGAAGCTCGCGAAGCATTCTCCTGAATCTGCCGCGGCCAAAATTATTGCAGGCGTAAAGCGAAACAAGCCGCGCATCTTGATTGGCCAGGAAGCCTATGGGCTCGACGTAATTCAACGAGCGTTTCCGGCGCGATACTGGAGGGTGCTAAGTCGAAACATAAAGACAAGCTAGGCGTCGCCTCCTACGGACAGTCCTAGCGCGTATTCTCGCCAAGCCAGGATAGGTAGTCGCGCGAACCCGACACGATCGGCAGGGCGATAATCTCCGGCACTTCGTAGCTGTGCAAGTCGTGAATCGTGCGCTCTACCGCAGCAAAGCAGGCGCGGGAAGTCTTGATGAGCAGCAGATACTCCTTCGCTCTCTCGATTTTTTCTTTCCAACGGTAAACGGATTCGACGGGCGTGGTCACCGTGTTCACACAAGCAGCCAACCGCCGTTCTACGAGTGCTTTCGCGATGCGGCGTGCCTCTTTTGGGGAGCCGCAGTTGGTTAGCACGATGATTTTGCTGTTCGATGGCATTCGGCCGGCCTCCGCGTGTGCTTTATTAGGGGATTTTAACGGCAACGCTGTTGGTGGAGAAGAGATCGGGCTTCGCGGCGCATGAATTGCCAAGGACAACAGATGGCCGCCCGATAAGAACGGCGGTCGCTACGAAACCGGCGGCCCAAGGTCAAATCGTGCCTGGAGCTTCAGGGGCGCAGCGAGCATGCGCCCCTACGGCCTTGTGGCGATGCTCTTGAGGCTACCGGCGCTGGGCGACTTTGCCGTCTGGATTGCCGTCGGCTGCCGCAGCGACGCCTTCGCGCGCCAATGCGATAAACACCGAAGCCGAGCGGGGCAGCGTCCGGTCGCGCCGGTAAACGATCCCCAACTCGCGCCAAACGTCCATATCCGAAATGGGAATCAGCTTGGCCTGCCCCGCCACGACGTCATCCTGCGCGAATTTTTCGCTGATGACGGAAACACCCAATCCGGCCGCGACAAACCTCTTGATCATCCCAACGCTCGGAAGCTCCATCGTGACGCGAAGTTGAGCGCGGAACGGACGAAACTGCTTATCGAGCACTTGGCGCATGAATCCCGTTTTGGGAAATATCCAGGATTGGTCAAGGATATCGCTCGTCTTAACGCTCTTGAGCTTCGCCAGCGGATTCTGGGGATCGACCATCAGCACGAGCCTGTCGCGGAAGATCGAGTGTACCTTGAGGCTCGGCGATTTCACGGGAAGAGTGACGATGCCGACGTCTACTGTGCCGTCTTCGATCTTTTCCAGCACTTTATGGCTGAAATTGCGATAAATGCTTATCTGCACGGCGGGAAAACGGCGTTGGTACTCGGAAAAGATGTTGGGGAGGACGTAAAGGCACGTCGCCTCATTCGCACCAATCGCCAGCGAGCCACGGGGAGTGGCGGACTGGTCCGCCACAGCGCGCAATGATTCGTTGCGTAACGTGAGAAGACGGCCCGCGTATTCGAGGAGCGTTTCGCCCGCTACGGTGAGCCGGACCGATTTGCCTACGCGGTCAAAAAGTTTTTGCCCGTACTCCTGCTCTAGCTGGCGAATCTGCGCGCTAACGGCCGGTTGCGAGCGGTATAACTTCTGCCCTGCCCTCGAGAAACTGCCCTGCTTGGCAATCTCCAAAAAAGTGACTAGATGATCGAAGTCCATAAGGATGCGTCGGATTATAGCAAAAGCGACGCGCTCGCGCCGGATTACGCAGACATTCTCCTATTTAAAGCGGCCCCCGAAGGCGGCAGCGCTTGCCCAGCCCGAAATCTTAAGAATACCCTTTGCCGTCCGATTGTAGATATACTGCGCTCAGTTGAACGGGGTGCACGCCCCACCATGACCGCCGAATCGCACGCGAACCGCCAAGGCTTTACCGCAGAAATCGTTTCCCGTTGCAACAAGCAGATTTGCGACGCTGAAAACTGGAAGCTCGCATGGGATGCGCTCGTCAGCAACCGCATGCGCGCCATGCTGACGATGCTCGGCGTCGTGATCGGAACGGCGTGCGTGGTTCTCGTCGTCACAATCGCGCTGGCGGGCAGGCGATACATCCTCGGCCAGATTGCAGGAGTCGGCGCAAATATTGTGTACGCGGAGAGAGTGGACCCGGGAACCGGCGCGCCAGCCGCTCTCCAGGACGAGATATCCACAGGCGATCTCCAAGCTGTGAAGGCCAACATTCCGAACGCAGTGGAAGTCGCCGGCACGCGAACGATTCAGATGACGGTGATCGCGAATGGGAGCCCCTATCCCGTCGATCTCGTGGGCGTCACCGATGGCTATCAGCAGATTCGCAATCTCATCGTGGACCGGGGCGGCTATTTCACTCCGGATGATCCTTCGTCGCAGAACAGGCTTTGCCTCATTACCAAGGGCCTTGCGACGCTCGTCTTTCCGGCAGAGGATCCTGTGGGCAAGGATATCCGCATTGGCGAGCTGCATTTCAACGTTATCGGAGTATTCCACGAACGCTCCAGCCTTTTCGGCGACTCCGGCTTGACGGCGCGCTCCGTGATTGTTCCCTTTCTTGTGATTCGCTATTACACCGGAACAGACTTTTTCGATCGCGTCTATGCCAAAGCCGACCAGACGAGCGACGTGGAGAACGTCACAAGCGAAGTTGCGGAAGTGCTGCGGGACCGACACCGGCCGGAGGCTCAGTATGATGCGCAAAACTTGTCTGGAATTGTGAACACAGCGCGGGATATCGCTGCCGCGCTCACGATTTTTCTGATTTTGATTTCGTTGATTGCGCTGGTGATTAGCGGCGTGGGAATCATGAACATCATGCTCGTTACGGTGACCGAGCGGACGCGGGAAATCGGCATTCGCAAGGCAATCGGTGCTCGGCAGGATAATATTCGCTTCCAGTTTCTGATCGAGGCGCTGATCATCAGCGGAGTCGGCGCCGCGATTGGCGTGGGAATCGCGGTGACAATTCCAGCGCTCGCCAATTTTGCGATCCAACTAGCCGACGTTGGCGATATCACGCTCCCAATTTCGTGGACTTCGGTCGTCGTCGCGTTTGTCATCTCCTGCTCGACCGGGCTTATCTTCGGCTACTTGCCCGCGAATCGAGCCGCCAAGTTGCAGCCTACGCAGTCTCTCCATCACGAATAGTGAAACGGATAACGAATGACGGCGGGAGTTCCCGCGTCGGTTGGCTATGGAACCTTCTTGTAGACCCTGACGTAATCGACGGGCATTTCTTGCGGAAACGTGGAGGTTGCGTCGGGATTGC
>DATEME010000033.1:0-7543 GCA_035275865.1 Candidatus Acidiferrales bacterium
GTCGAGTTTTGCGACGGCTTCTTGTGCGCCTATTGCCCGCAGACCCGGCACGAAAAACAGGACAAGCAAAAGCGCAGTCCACCGCAGAGGCGCTGACAGCGCCGGAAACGGCAAAGAGAATCGTTTACGCACGCAGGACTCGCCAGCTCAGACCAAAGAAATCCTGAAGACCGAATGCGTCGCCTTCGATCGTACCTGCGTGGATTGACATCATGTTCGAGAAAAAAGCCGGCTTTGCGGCAAACATGCGGAGCGTCTTTTTGCGAATCCATGAAGAACGTGCCATCAGCAGCATCAGGCGAGTAATGCGCATCGGCGTGCGAGTGATTTCGCGATGCGCGGCCGCGTAGGCGCGGAGGTCCTCGTGCGCCAGCGCGTTGGCAAGATGTTGCGAGGCTTGGAGCGCGAGGTTCAGGCCCTGTCCGGCAATGCCATCGATGGAGCAAGCGGCGTCGCCAACGAGCGCAATATTCCCACGAACCACAAACCGGGCACGGGCAAGCGCGGTGCGGGCGCCGGATTCAGAAGATGTGGGGCGGGCGCCGGCCACTCGCCGCGCGATCTCAGGAAATTGCGTCAGCGCTTCCGCAAGGCGCAGATGAGGATTTCTCGTAAAAAGCGCGAGACAGATTTCCGCGGGTCCCGTCGGCGTCGCGATCATTTGGCAACCGTCGCCCCACTGCACTTCGACCATATCCGTCCACGGCGCCAGCGCATAATGCTGCCGAAACGCGAACCGCCCTCGGCCACGAAAAACGGAATCGAGGCAGGCGCGACGACGAATCGCAGAATTCAATCCGTCTGCGGCAATCAGCCAGCGAAAGAAAATGCGGCGACCGTCGACATTAGCGTAGAGAGAATCCTGAGCTTTAACGTGGGCGCCCCAAACCAAGTTGACGCCCGCGGCTTCGGCGCGTTCGACAAGCAGCCGATGCAAAACGGTGCGTCGAATGCCGTGGCCGCTTGCGGCGCCAAATTCGGCGGAAACGGAGGATGCTGCGTCTGAAAAGCGGATTCCGGTGAAGCGGAAATTCCGGGCGCCGTCGAGATCGACGCCAAGCCCGCGCAATGCTTCGACGGCTTCGGGCAGCAAGCCTTCGCCGCACGGTTTATCGAGCGGAGGTCTGCGCGAATCGACGAGCGTTACGCGGAAGCCTTTTGCACGAGCGGCGATAGCGGCAGCGAGGCCGGCGGGACCTCCGCCGACGACGAGTACATCAGAATGCATCACGCTTCACTCCACTAGAAAGGCAAACGGAAAGCCGTCCGCGCTACCAGCGGAGTAAGACAAGCTCCGAGCAAAAGCCCGGGCCCATCGCAGCGAGAATGCTGAGAGAGCCAGGAGCGGGTCGGCGGCGCGAGTAAAAATCTTCAAGAACTAGGAGCACCGACGTGGAGGAAAGGTTGCCCACTTTGCGCAGGCAGTCCCAGGAAGCCTCGAGATCTTTTTCGGTCAGGCCAAGAGCGGATGCAGTCGCCTCAAGAACCTTCGGACCGCCCGTATGCATGATCCAGCTTTGAATATTCTTGCGTGTGAGGCCCTGCTCACCGAGGAATGCGTCGACGTCTTTACCGAGATGCTTCGTCACCATTTCTGGGACTTCGGGCGCGAGTACAATCTTGAAGCCCTTTTCGGAAATGTCCCAACCCATCACGCGTTCCGTATTCGGATAGAAGACGGACTTGGTGGCGAGAATTTCCGGGCCTTTGGATTCGAGTTCGGAGCCGAAGACGATGGTCGCGGCGGCGCCGTCGCCAAAGAGGAGAGCGGAAATCAGGTGCGCCATCGAGAGATCGTTTCGCTGCAAGGTGAGCGAACACAATTCGACGGAAAGAAGAGCGGCGGCCTGACCGGGGTAACCGCGGACGTAATCCGCCGCGCGCGAAATGCCGGCGGCTCCTGCAACGCAGCCCAGACCAAAAATGGGGATGCGCTTAATGTTCGGCGAAAGGCCCATGCGGTTGACGAGTCGCGCGTCCAATGAGGGCGCGGCGATACCCGTTACCGAAGTGACAAAAATCGCGCTCAGATTTTTGGGCTTAATTCCGGCGTCTTGCAGAGCGCGGCAGAGCGCCTCCTCCCCAAGTTCGAGGGCGGCGTCGATCCAAGCGTCATTGGCCTGCCCCCAAGTCTCAAGCCCCTCGTAGAACTCAATCGGACGGACGAGATAACGGCCGTCGACTTTCATGCTGTCGTCAAGCCGGTCGAGAATATCGGGGTTCGGGAGGCGATGACGCCAATCGTTTTTCAGAGCCTCGACTAAAACTTCCTGCGGATAGTAGTCTCTGGGGAATGCGCTTGCCACGCTGGCAATCCTCATCATTTAGTCCGGCTCCTTGGGTACCTGAAAACAGTGACGATAAAGCGGAACCACAGAAGGTATCTTGACTCGGGCGGATGCGCAATGAATTTCGCGCGTCGTTTGCTTCGGTTCATTCACCCGGAGAAGTTAGGATGCGGTCTTGTTTCGCCCGGGATGCAGGGCACGATGAGATTAAAAGAGAAGAAATCCCGGGTCCGCCGGGGGAAGCGGACCCGGGATGGGGGCTGAGGGGCTAGGGCCGGAAGAATGTCCAACCGAAATCTGGCGCTATTTCCTTCGGGGGCGTCTTCGCCGAAACGCCAGTTAATAATTCAAGTGCCGCAGTAGTTGCGCCGTGCGAAACGCGATCTGCATCCCGAGTACGATCAGCGTGTCGCGAATTATAGAGAGCTTTTCGCGCATGGAGACGACCTCCATCGCCGCGCCATAAGGCAGGGCGACAGCAACGGCGGTGCTTCTCGGACTCCAGCGATAATCTGTCCTTGCGCTCATGGGCCCTCCTCAATGGGCCGTGCTAATTGACCATGCAAATGGCGCCGTCGTGTTCGATGCTGACAACCATTGATTTGAATATGTCTACGTCCCAGCAATCCGCGATACGAAGCCTGACCACGTCATTCGTTTCCGAGAGCATCCTGCCGCGCAACGGGACCCTCAGGTCGCCCGTCACCACTCGAAGAACCACCGGTTGCCCCATCCAGACTGCGTAGCCACCTTCCATGCGTTTTCCTCTCCTGGGAAAATCTTGCTCGAACACTTGCAGTTTGGAGGTGCGGAGCGACCGGGCCAATGGCGCAGGCGGACTAATCGCGTTGGGAGGAAGGTACTAGACCAGCCGGTTGGCATGGATGGCCGCGTTTTGACATGGCTTTTTCTGCTATTGTGGAGAAGACCCGCCCGGGGAGCCCGGCATCGTCCCTCAGGCGAACACCAGGCGAAACGGGTACCCACGATGGACGCACTAAAAGCCCTGATCGAACAGCTTTACAACGTCCGCGCCCTGATCGAATGGGGCGGAACATTGCTGGTTTGCGGCATCATTTTTGTCGAAACGGGCATGTTCGTAGGCTTCTTCCTGCCGGGAGACTCTCTGCTCGTAACGGCGGGCGTGTTCGCTGGCGCGGGCACCATGGATGTCGCTGAACTGCTGATCTTCGTGACGCTGTGTGCCATCGCAGGCGACCAACTTGGCTACTGGATCGGGCGTCGAGCCGGAAACGCGCTGTATCAGCGCAAAGAGTCGCGGTTCTTTAAGAAGAAGCACCTCGAACGGGCGCACGAGTTCTACGAGCATTACGGCGGGAAAACCATTATTTTGGCGCGATTCGTGCCGATCATTCGAACTTTCTGCCCTCCGGTCGCCGGCGCGGCGCAGATGAAGTATTGGCGTTATTTGGCCTATGACGTAGTCGGCGGGTTCCTGTGGGTCTGGGGCATGGTGCTGCTCGGGTTCACGTTGGGGCGCACGATTCCTAACATCGATAACAAGATTCACTACGTGATTGCGGCGGTGATCGTCGCATCGTTTATTCCGGCCCTCTATCACGCCTGGAAAACCCGCCAGAAAAAGCCATCGAGTCCGGCCTTGGGTCGAACCGACTTGCGGCAGCAGTAGTGTGGCTAGGGTGGTATTGCGAGGGCGGACAACACTCCGGTTTGATCAATCGCTTGTCCCATAAGCGCGTGTTAAAGTGCCTTGATTGGAAGCTCGGGGAATCCTACCCTCTTGAGGCGCTATGCCGTTTTGGATTTTTCTGTTGGCGGTATGGATCTTCGCCGAATGGATGATGCGGCGGAGCGACCGTCGGAGAAACGATCAGCGCTTCTCCAATGTTATCAATACCCTTAACATCGCCGAAAAAGAGTTTCGCGAATTAAAGCAGCTGACGACTCGCGTCGCTGCGTTGGAAAAGCAGGTCGCATCACTTAAGGCAGAACATCAACAAGCGCCGCCGGTAGAGGTCGGTGCCGCTTTCTCAGCCACGCCAGCGCCCAAGTCCGAAGCGCCTCAGCGAGACGAGCCGAGCGTCCCGGCCCCCACGCAGACCGTTGCGCCTGCGCCTGTCCACGTGCCGCACGCGACTCCGGTTCCTTCGGCCCCAGCAGTCCCTCCGCCAACCGCAGTTCCGCCCGGTGCAGCGATACCTGCGATGCCTCCGCACGCCATACCATCAGGGGCTCAATCTCCTAAAAGCGGCGGTGTGGCGACGGGTGTAACGCCCCATCCTGCAACTGCGGGCGCTCCCGGCGCGCCGCACGCCGCCGCACCAACGGCTCGACGTGAGATACACGATATCGAGCAGATGCTCGGCACGAACTGGCTGAACAAGATCGGTATCGCCGTCTTGGTCATCGGGATCGCACTGTTTCTCGCGTACAAGTTCCCGACGCTCAGCAACGCGGAAAAAGTTGGTCTCGGTTACATCGTCAGCTTCGGCATTCTGGCGCTCGGTATTTTTCTGGAGCGCAAGGATGTTTACAGGATTTTCGCGCGGGCGCTGATCGGCGGCGGGTGGGCGCTGGTGTTCTTCACCACGTACGCGATGCATTTCGTCACGTACACGCGCGTGATCGACACAGAATGGATCGATTTGGTTCTGCTTTTCGCCGTGGCCTGGGCGATGGTGGTGCACACGCTGCATTACAACTCGCAGGTGGTCACGGGGCTCGCGTTTTTGCTGGGCTTCACGACGGTGGCCATTAGCGAGAATACCGTTTATTGCCTCACAGCCGGCGCAATTCTTGCGTTTGGCATCGTCACGATCGTGCATAAGCGAAGCTGGTTTGAGCTGGAGATTTTCGGGCTGCTCGCCTCCTACGTGAACCACTACGTCTGGCTTCGCACAGTGATCGGGCCGATGGGAACACATCGGCACATGTTCCCGGAATTCTTGCCGAGCGCGGCGCTGCTGTGCACATACTGGGCGCTGTACCGATGGTCGTACATCGCGCGAAGAATTCAGCGCGAGGCGCAGGAACATATTTCGACATTGGCGGCACTGCTCAACACAGGGTTTCTGCTTTTTCTGCTCAAGTATCAGTCGGTGCAGCCGAACCTCGCGTTTTACGTGCTCCTTGCGCTCGGTGCAATTGAGCTGACGCTTGGGCAATTGCCCGTTACGCGAAAACGTCGTACGGCGGCCGTAATCCTCTCGACGATCGGCATCGTGCTGCTCGTGGCGGCCGTGCCGTTCAAGTATTCGGGCATGGGAACGGCGATTCTGTGGCTTGCACAGGCCGAGACGCTGATTATTGCGGGCGTACTGACGCGCGAAACACTCTTCCGGCGATTCGGATTTTTGGCGGCTGTCCTCACGGTGGGCGACTTGCTCCTCGCCGGCGCGGCGCCTGTCTTCGAAACTCGAATGGCGCAGCCGGACATGTTGCATGCCGCGCCGGAATACCGGATCGCCGTGACCTTTCTCTTCGCGGGACTGCTCTTCCTTGTCGACGCCGAATGGATTCCGCGCAATTGGGCGGACGCAATCGGCTCTGAATTCGAAGCGGCCCTATTCCGCGCGATTTCCTATCTTGGCGGATTTGCGGCCTTCGTTGGGCTCTGGCTGGCGTTTCCGAATCTATGGACGGCCGTGGCCTGGACGGCTGCGGCTGCGATCTTCGCCACCGCAGGACGCGCGGCAAACGCCAAGGATTTGTCGCATCAAGCCAATTGGATCGCTGTAGCGGGGTTTTTCGCCGCACTGTTTGTAAACGTGGATACGGCGTCAAACGTGTGGCTGCCTTCGAATATTCTTGCAGCGATTTCTCCTGAACTTTTTCCGCGCTTGGCGCACGGACCGTTTCACTTTGATTTGCCGTTCATTACGACTGTGCTGGTAATCGCGCTGCTTTATGCTTGTGCGTACTTCAGTGGTCCAAAAGAAACGATCGCCGGTCGGTTCTTTTCAGCGATCCACTCCTGGGCGGCGATGATTCTGCTGCTTTCATTGACGCTGCAGGAAGCGGCCTTCCCATGGGTTTCGGTTATTTGGGCTGTCTTCGGCGTGCTGCTGCTGATCGCGGCGACACAGTTAAGGCGCTCGGAATTCGCGTTCCAGAGCGTGATCGTGTCGGCTTTTGCGGTGGTCCTTACGCTAACGATCAATTTGTTTGCGAGCGAACCCTTTGGCCTAATTCCGAGCCTCTCCTTGCGGCTCGTAACAATGACTCTGACGACGGCGTGCTTATATTTTTCGGCGTGGTGGGCACGGCTCGCGGAAAGCATAGCGGAGGCGGCCGCCGCATATACATGGGCCGGATCGTTTCTGGTCTGGATGCTGCTGCTTTACGAGCTGCAGCCGCTGCACGTCGCTTTCGCATGGGTACTGCTTGGATTGGCGCTGTTCGAGTGCGGCATTTTCTTCAGATCGCTGAATTTGCGGCTGCAGGGTTACGTCGTATTCGCTTCGGCGCTGATCCGCGTATTTCTGGTGAACATAGACGCGTCTCCGCACGATCTGGCGGTGACGACGCTCCCGCTGGCGGTCGTCTTCTATTACGTGCATTGGCGCGCGGAGATGAAGCGCGAGGATCTGCTGGGCGAGGACAAAAACTTTCTGGCTGCGCAATTTTTGAGTTACTTCGGGACGATCACGGTTGCGACGGTTCTGTACTTCGGGTTGGACGCGGGATGGGTCGGCGCGGGTTGGGCGGCCATGGCGCTGGTCCTGATCGCCGTCGCTTGGACTGCGAAGCATGACATTCTGCTTCATCACAGTCTCTTGCTCGCGATGGCCGTGCTCCTGCGGGCGATCTTCTTCGATCTGCCGGAACCCTTGATTCACGGCGTGCCGGTGATGCAGAACCGGTCGTTTCACGTGATTGCGGCGTCGGCTGCGTTGTTTGGGTGCATGGCATTTGCATTCCCGCTGCGGAGGCGATTCGCGGCGCGAACAGAACCGCGCGGATTCGTTCACTCTCTGCCGTTCGTGCAGCGGCCGGAGCAGGTGTTTTTCTTTATCCCGCTCGCGATGGTGACGGCCCTGCTTGCGCGCGACGTGACGCAGGGACGCGTCACAATGGCATGGGGCATTGAGGCAGTATTGGTTTTTTCGTTTGCGCTTCTTGTGGGCGAGCGCAGCTTCCGGCTGACTGGCCTCGGCTTGCTGCTTTTGTGCGTTGGAAAAATTTTGCTGCTGGACGTATGGCGGCAGAATAAATCGGACCGCTTCACCACATTTATCATTTTAGGAATTGCGCTACTGCTTGTTTCGTTCTTG
>DATEME010000034.1:0-16486 GCA_035275865.1 Candidatus Acidiferrales bacterium
CGACTCGCTATCACTGAAGGCGCGCGGCGAGCTGATCTGCGCGCGCCAACAGGTAACGGTAACAGCGGAGCTTTTTGAGCGAGTTTCATCGCTCCTTGTGTCGTTCTGCGAAGTTGTTGAGCGGCATTCGCGACATCTGCATAGTTTCCCGTCGGTACATCCGCTCAATACGGACTTCTTCCGCGGTAATATCGGGCAGAGCGCAGCTTCATGGAACAGCATTCTTCATCGGATTCTCTTCGGTGACCGCTCACGCTTCCATCACAAGGTCCGAATCCTTTCGGAGACCCTCCGCCGCCTGAATGTGGAATTTCACAAGTCCGCGTTGGCGATTTCCAAGGGCTCATCTGTACATCCGGCCGAATCGTGGAGAGCTCTCGACTGCATCCACTACGACCTAAATACGTGCCTTCGCGAAAACGAAGTCCTTCTCAAATCGTTCTTGCGGGCGCTGCCGGCTCAGAACCTCGGAGCGTTCGCGCTTGAGATGGGTGTGCCGCCCGCGACCGCCTCGGTTGGCACGCAAGCGTGGTTTTCCGGCGCCTCTGCGTAACGTGCATTCGTCGTGTTGAAAACCAGTCTGTTACGCGTTGGCGGCACCACTGGACCTGCCGCAGCATTCCAGCCAAAATAAGAGATGTGCCTGCTAGACTAGGCCGATTTCAAATCTGACATAGAAGGCCCGGCGTCCGCTGCCCTGCAAGTCCGGGGCTGTTTCATAGGAACGCCGAGTGCAACTTCTGAGGCGGGGTAAGCATCGCAGTAGGAGGGTGCGCCCCGACGGGTAGCGTGGCCCGAGCGAGACGAGCGGAATCTGGGGAAATGCCGGAGGCAGAGGCCATCCGGCTTGCGCAGCAAGGGGATGCAGGAGCATTCGAACGCCTGTACCAATTGCACAACAGACGTGTCTACTCCCTTTGTCTGCGGATGGTAAGCAATACCGCCGAGGCGGAGGACCTTACGCAGGAGGCGTTCCTGCAACTCTTCCGCAAGATTGCCACGTTCCGGGGCGAGTCAGCTTTTTCCACGTGGCTGCATAGGCTCGCGGTCAATGTTGTGCTGATGAAGCTCCGGCGCAAATCCGGCACGGAGACTTCACTCGAACAGGTGACCGAGCCGGACGAGGAATCCGGTAGTCCGCGGCGTGATTTTGGCGGTCCGGATATACGGCTAAGCGGTTCGATCGATCGCGTGAACCTGCAACGTGCCGTGGATCAACTTCCGCCGGGCTACAAGGCAGTGTTCGTCTTGCACGATGTGCAGGGTTACGAACACAACGAGATTGCGGAAATCATGGGCTGTTCGATCGGAAACTCGAAGTCGCAACTTCACAAAGCCCGCATGAGGCTTCGTGGATTGCTGCACGAGGCGGTCCGCGAAAAAGCCCGCGAAGAACGCAAAGCTGCCGGTACCAGCTCCGGCGGCGAGGATTGACTGTCATGAGTACGATGAATTGCACCGATTTTCTGAACCATATCGACGAATGGATCGAAGGACAGGAAGTTCCGGGAGCGCGCGATCACTCCCGAACTTGCGCCCAATGTCGCGGGCTCGCCGAAGATCTTGGCACGATCCGTCTTGCGGCGGTCACGCTGCCCGAGGCCGACGCCGATCCTTCTCCCCACATCTGGACTGCGGTCCGTTCCCAACTTGAGCAGGAAGGCCTGATTCGCAACGGCGTGGCCCTTCAGTTGCCACATCGAGCCGGCTGGTTTGATTCAATCTTTTCGTTTGTTCCGCGCCCGGCGTTTGCCGCAGCTTACGTTGGTGCGCTGGTTATAGCCGGGTTCGTCCTGAGCGGCCCCGTGCATATGCCCACCGACCAGGATCGTTGGCGCGAGAGAACGCAACGGACTAGCGCCGAATTGAACGCCCAATTGGAGGCCGCTGAAAAGACGGCGATGGCGTCCCTGACGACGTTCAGTCCGGACGTTACCGCCGATCTACGACAGAACCTCTCGATTGTTGACAATGACATCGCTTTATGTGAAAAAAGCGTCCAGGAATCACCTGAAAGCGAAATCGCTCGCGACTACCTGTATAACGCTTATCAGCAGAAGGCGAACTTGCTCGCTCAAATCAGCGAGCGCGGAGAAGGGCGATGAGCACAAACAGTGTGTCCTCCCATTCAAAGAGCAAGGCTGCGCTTCTCGTTCCCGGCCTGCTCGCGTTGACCGCGGCGCCGGTTTGGGCGCGGCACATCGAAAAGCATTTCAAGGTTGACGCCCATCCTATCGTAACGATTCATAATCCGAACGGCGTCATCACGATCAAGGCCTGGACGAAGCAGGAAGTGATGGTGATGTCCGACCAGAGCAGCGATGCCATCGAGGTCGAAGCCGATCAGGCCAACAACCGCGTGGATATTACGACGCACGCGATTTCAGACACCGCCTCGCCTGACGACATGCGCGCCGATTATCAGGTGAATGTGCCGGAAGATGCGGACTTGCAAATCCACGATGATTCCGGTGCCGTTAACGTCGCCAATGTGCTCGGCGACATGAACGTCGAAACAATCGCGGCGGGCGTCGGTATGGCCGATACCGCCGGCTACACGACCGTCTCCACCGTCAACGGCTCTTTCCAGTGCCTACGCTGCAGCGGCCGAATTGAAGTGCGCTCGATCAGCGGCAATATTCGCCTCGAAGATCTGCGCAGTTCGGATGTTCTTGCCCAGACTTCCACGGGCAACATCGTTTTCAACGGCCAATATCTTCCTAATGGCAGCTATCGGCTCAAGGACTACAGCGGCGTTGTCGAAGTCCGCTTTTCGCCCGCGGATTCCTTTGACCTGAGCGCCACCTCCCTCAAGGGGAAAGTGAACAACCAAGCGAAGCTTGAGCCTTCTCATCATGGCTTCTTGCCGCGCATTGGCGACAGTCTGGTCGGTGCTCTCAATGCCGGCCGCGCGCGCGTCGAAGTCACTTCGTTCAATGGTACAATCAACATCCTGAAGCGCAATTAGCTGCAGCCATCTTCGCAGTTTTCGCGCATCCTCTATGACGCCAGAACCCCGTCCGCGCCGTCTCGTGTGTCTCGTCGGATTCATGGGCAGCGGCAAATCCACCGTCGCGAAGCTTCTGCGGCGCCAGACCGGCTGGCCCACAATCGACCTCGATAAGCGCGTCACCGATGCGACGGGGCTCGCCATTACGGACATCTTTGCCCGAATGGGCGAACCCGAATTTCGGCGCATCGAAACCGAGCAACTGGAACGCGCGCTGGCCGAAGCATCCGTCGAGCAAAAGCCGACGATTGTTTCGCTTGGCGGCGGCACGATCACGCAGCCTCAGAATGTTGCTTTACTTCGTGAACATGAGGCGGCGCTCATCTGGCTGCAATGCCCCATCGAAGAGCTGCTCTATCGCTGCGCACAGATGACTGACCGTCCTCTCTTTCGCGATGAGCACAGTTTTCGCCGCCTCTATCAGGATCGCCTTCCCTTTTACGAAATGGCCGATTTTCGCGTGGACGGCAACGCCGACCCGCTGCGAGTCGTAGAGCGGATTCTCGCCCTGGGCATCTTTCCTCGCGTCACTGCCTGAGCGGCAGCTAGAGGCGCAATCGAGCCACCCCTCCTGTTTACCGTCACGAATCGCCGCAACTTCGCTTTGTTGTATCGAACCTCCTTGCGCCCTAGCATCAAGTAGCGCATCAGGGGGACTCATATGAATCGCAATCGTCATGCTGCTCGAATGTTAGTGCTCGGCATCGTTGGCGTCGCATCTCTCGCACTCATTGCCGAGGTCGCTTCGGCGCGTTCGCGTCACGCGTCGCACGCGGCGTCCGTCCGAATCGGCTCAGGCGTTCAACTTGTGCCCGACAAAGGAAGATTCAGGATCCTCGCCAACGGCAAAGAAGCCGGCCAGGAGGATTTCGAAATTACCCCGTCGAAGGGCGGATGGGTCGTCCGCGGCAATTCGACCATTCAGACCGCCAAGGGCCCGGCTCACGTCAACGGCACGCTGGAATTGAAGGCTGACGGCTCGCCCGTCCGTTACGACTGGGCGACCGACGGCGATAAGAAAGCAGCGGCTGTCGTTACGTTTAATGGCGCAGCGGCCGAGATTGCCCTCAACGTTGCCAACACAAACCCCTACAAGCAGCAATTGTCCTTCAGCACGATGCCGGTCGTCCTCGACAACAATCTTTACGATCAATACGCCGTCCTCGCCGGACTTTACGATTGGTCGAAGAAGGGCGTGCAAACCTTTTCAGTGCTCGTGCCGCAGTCGCTCGCTCCTGGCACCATCACTGTCGAGTCGCTTGGCAAGCAGGACGCCGACGGCAGGCAGATGGACGAACTGCGCGTCAAATCCGACGACCTTGAGCTGGACCTCTTCCTCGACAAGGGCCGCCTGATGCGCATCGACGTTCCCGGCAGCAACGCAGAAATCGTCCGCGACTAAGATTCCTTTTACCGCTCTGGTTGTTTGTTTCCGCGCATAGATATAAATTGCAGCCCTATGAATACCTTTCTAAGCCGTCGCGAAGCCATGGGTTTATTGGCCGGCGCGCTTGCGGCAGCCGCGCAGCGTTTGCCGGCAAACAAAAACGTGAAATAGGGTCTCGGCACGAACCTATGGAATTATTTTCCGCGCGTTCCTTTCACAGACATTCTCGACGTGATGAAAGACACAGGCTTCACCGGCGTGCGCCTCACTCAATTTCCGCAAATCCTGAAGACGTACAACATCACGGCGGAGCAGATGCAGACCGAAGCTGAAAAACGCGGCTGCCGGATCGTCACGATTTCCTTCAACGGCGCTGCTCATGACGCGTCTCGACGCACTGAGATAGTCGCTAATGCGAAAGCAGCCATGAATTTCCTGAAGCCGTTCGGCGCGAATCACCTGGTCGTTTTCCCTCCCAACCGCAGCAATGCAGCACAACCAGGCGCGTTTCAAAATATGTGCGCCTGCTTCAACGAAATCGGCCGCACAGCGCGCGAAATGGGTTTCTATGCAGGGCTGCACAATCACATGGGTGCCATGGTCGAGACGCCTGCGGAAGTCGATCGCTGCATGGCGATGACCGATCCGCAGCTTTTCTATTTTTCGCCTGATACAGCCCATCTTTATCTCGCCGGTTGTAACGTGGTAAAAACTCTCGAGAAGTACAAACACAGGCTGATGCTGGCAGACTACAAAGATGCGAAGCGCTTGCCGAACGCGAAGCCGGATTCGTTCGATCGCGAAAGTATTTTCGATCTGGGTGACGGCGAAGTGGATTTTCACGGCTGCCATCGCGTGCTGAAATCCATTAAATTCAAGGGCTACCTGATCGTCGACCTCGACATCGCGCGGCGCGGTCCGCGAGCGAGTTATGAGCGCTGCGGTGCGTACGTGACCAGCACGCTGGAAAAAATCTATGCTTGAGATGACAAGGAGGGCTCTTCTGAAACTCGCCGCCGCGGCCGCGATTCCCGTGCAAAGCAGCTACCGCATCATCGATTCCCACGTCCACGTGTGGAAGCACGATCCGAAATATCCTTTCGCGCCCGGTGCCAACGTGCCCGCGCGCGACGCGACGCCGGAAATGCTGCTCGCTCTGATGAAGGCGAACGGCGTCTCGAAAACGGTCATCATTCAGGTGATCCACTACAAATACGACAACCGCTACGCTTTGGATGTGCTTAAGCAGTATCCCGATACATTTCGGGGGGTGTGCCGCGTCGATCCGCTCGATCCCGCCGCGCCGGATCATCTGTCCTCTTGGACCGAGCAGGGGTTTCACGGCGTGCGCATCAGCCCATCGGGCGACGCTTCCGGTGACTGGTTCCGCGGCCCGTTGATGCCGCCCTTGTGGAAGCGATGCCAGGACTTGAAAGTACCCATGACCTTGCTGGCTCCGATCACCCGCATGCCCGACGTTGTCCCGCTCATGGACCGCACGCCGGATCTCACCTTGGTCGTCGACCATATGGCGGATTGCCCGATCGGTCAGCCGGAGCAGCTCGAGAAACTAATCGCGCTCAAGCGCTATCCGAACATATTCGTGAAAATCTCGCACACATGGTCGATTTCCAAGCAGCCGTATCCGTGGCCGGACGCGCAGCAGTATGTGAAGCGCCTCTACGACGCCTATGGACCGCAGCGTCTCATGTGGGCCACCGATTGGCCGATCCTCGAAACGTGGACCACGTATGACAAGGCCTTGACCGTCGTGCGCGACGAAATGAAATTTCTCAACGCAGAAGACAAGCAGTGGATGTTGAGCAAGACCGTCGAGAAAGTCTGGCCGTTTCCACAATAAGCCATCCCCAATCACGCGCGATCGATCTGAAAGTCGAGTCATGGCTTGTCTGAACCGCCATTGCCTGTTGTCTGCCTCACCGATAACAACAAATACGACGAATCCGCCAAAAATGTGAGCTTTTCTGATCGACAGTGCCGCGATTAAAAACGATCGTATCTCGGCGAAAATAAACGAAAGGAGTCCGTTCTAATCGACAGTAAAAAGGGGAGATTTTCAGAGCGCTTATTTCTTTTTCGCAGGAGCTTTCGCCGCAGCCGTTGGTGCCGGAGCGTTGAGGACGAAATTGTAGGCAGTGTCGCCGGCGAAGACGAGCACGTGCTGTTGGCCATCGAGCATGAACGTCATGGGCGCGTTGGGCGCGGCGAGCAGGCCGGCGTGCCAGAGGATTTTGCCGGTGTGGGCGTTGAAGGCGACGAGATTATTGGCGTTGCCGCAAAATAGAAGATCGCCGGCAGTGGAAAGCAGGCCGACGGCGCTGCCTCCGTTGGGCCAATCGTGCCGCCAGACGACTTTGCCGGTGCGATAGTCAAGCGCCTTGATCGAGCCCGGGCCTTCGCCGAGCGCGCTTTCAATGCCGGCGTAGCCTTCGGGATGCTCGTCGGTATCGGTGAGATAAAAGACGGCGTAGCCTTCGCCGGTGCCGACGTAAAAGAGACCCGTCTGCGGGCTGAAGCTAGGCGGAGGCCAATTGGTGGCGCTGCCGGCGTTGGGCCAAGCGAGGCTGCCGCCGAGAGACGGTTCCTTGGCCGGATCGGGAATCGGCTCGCCGCGCGCGTCGAGGCTTTTGGTCCAGTTTTCCGTATCGACGTATGGAACGCTGACGATTTCCTTGCCGTTGGTGCGGTCGAGAACGAAAAAGAAGCCGTTGCGGCTTGCGTGGGCGAGCAGCTTGCGCGGCTTGCCGTGGATAGTGCCGTCGATGAGGACCATGTCGCAGGCGGCATCCCAATCGTGCGTATCGTGCGGCGAAGCCTGGAAATACCACGCCATTTTTCCGGTGTCCGGATTGACGGCGATGATCGAGGAAGTGTAAAGGTCAGCGCCCTTGCGGCTCTGCGGCGCGTAGACGGGATTCGGATTCGCCGTGCCGTAGTAATAGAGGTTCAGCTCGGGATCGTACGCGCCCTGCACCCACGCACCGCCTCCCCCATGGGCCGCGGCGTATTCGCTGGGCCAAGTCTCGATGCCCGGCTCGCCTTCGCGGGGCGTGTTGTAATGCGTCCACTGAATTTCGCCGGTTTCGGGATCACGAGCCTGCACGAAGCCGGAGAGGTCGAGCGAATCGCCTCCGGTGCCAACGATCACATGATTCTTGATGACGATGGGCGCCATCGTCGAGAAGTAATACTGCTTGGGGTCGGCGACCGGCTGGATCCAGCGTTGCGCGCCCGTGGTGGCGTCGAGCGAGACGAGATAATTATCGCGCGTGATGAAGTAGAGCCAGTTGCCGTACATGCCCATTCCTTTATTGGCAGTGACGGGCTCGGGGCCGGTGGATTCGCGATACCAGTGCCACGTGATGCGGCCGGTGCGGATGTCCATGGCCCAGGCGTTGTCGTTGGCCGTGAAGTAGAGCATGCCATTGACGAGAAGCGGCGAACCGGCGACACGGACGTTGCCAGCGCCGCCGCGGCCGGGGGGAGCATTGGCAGGCGTGCCGCCGGTGACGCGAGACTCCCAATCGAGCGAGAGATATTGGACGTTTGTATTGTTGATGACTTTTAGTTTGCTGAAGCGGCGCGCGGAATAGTCGCCGTGGTGCGTGGGCCAGGAATCCGGCGGTGGATTGAGCAGCATCGATTCGGTGACGCCCTGGGCATTCATGGCGATGGGCGCAAGGATCACGAGAGACGCGACTGCGGCAAACAGGACGCGGACGATGTGGCGCATCTTCATTTCAGGGTCACCAGGTAGGCGGTCACATTGTGCATTTCGTCGTCGGTGAGATGCTTGAGCAAATCCCAGTGCGGCTGCAAAGGATTGTGGACTTCGACTTTGGGCCATTCGCCGCGACGATCGAAGGAATGGTACGCGCCGGACATGTCGCGGAAGGCGACGTGAAAATCGTCATACGACACGGGCACGCCGGTGAATTTCTGGCCATCGGCAAGCGTGACGGTGATCGTAATCGTCGAGGGCGTAATCGCGGGTGGCGAAGTATCGGCGAGCATTCCGCCGTTAGCCGTGAGCAGTCCACGACCGAGGCCGCGTCCGAAGCGGGCGTTGGCACCACCGCTGATCCAGAGAGATTGCAGCTGGGGCGGCGCGTATTTCGAGCCGATGCCTGCGAGATCGCCCGTGACGGAGTGGCAGGTGTTGCATTTACCGGCGCCGTTGAAGAAGGCTTCGCCCTTTTGCGGATCGCCGACGACGATGTTGAGGTACGTGTATGTGTCGCGCATTGCGGCGCCGTAAACCTGCACGCGCAGCCACGCGGCAATGTCTGAAATTTGCTGGTCGGTGAGATTGGGCTTCGCGCCGCCGACCTTCGGATGCGGCTGAGTGAGGACCGGGCCGATCAATTCGCCTTTCGTGTCGTCTTCGACGAGCGGCGAGCGGATGAGGTCGGTGCCAGTGTCCGTGCCCTTGGCCGTAGCGCCATGACATGAGCCGCAACCGGCGGAGGCGTACGCTTCCTGTCCGCGAGCTACGGCGCCGGGATCTTCGCCGCTCTGGCGGACGGCGGCGGGCGTTGCGCCGATTGTCGCGGGCGGATTTGCCGCGGGCGGAGCGGAAGTTTGCACTGGCGGAGCGGGAGCTTGCGATTGTGCCGGAGTTTGAGCTTGGGGCGGGGCTTGGGTTTGGGCGCGGCTTGCTATGGCGGCAACGGCGAGCGCTGCGGCGGACAAGAGAAGGACGTGTTGAAGCTTCTTCATCGTTTTCCTCGCGCGCGCATCGCAGTCACGGGCATATCTTGGCGGATCGACCGGCGACGGGAGGGGCGAAACGCACGAGCCATTTCCGCGACGCGCAGGTGGAAGCGTTGACGCTACCATTCGCGAGATTTTGTGTAAACCGGTTTGTGGCGGGTTTCGCGGAATGAAATGAGACAAGAAGGCGTTAAGGGGCAGGTGAAGGATCTATTCCCTGGCGCTTCACCGGATGCCAAATCATATCGCCGCGGAGATACTGCCAGATGCCCTGCAATCGCCAGAACATGTGAAGCTGGCGATATGGAAAATGTTCGGCGAAGCAGTAGGTGACGAGGCGGGCGACATCCCGCCAGTCGTTGTAGCGCTTGTAGGTGAATTCCTCCTGTAGAACGCTGCCGATCGAGATCAGCGTGGCAAAGGCGTAGCCGAACAGCATGAATTGGAGGAAAAATTCGCGGCTGAGGGAGCCCAGAGCCGCGGCAAGAATCATCGTAACGATGCCGCCTATTTCGATGACGGGCGCAAATAGCTCAAAAACCCACAGATAGGGGAGAGCGAACATGCCGATGCGTCCGTAGCGCGAGCGAAAGAGCATGTCGCGGTTAGACCAGAGGACATCGAGCAGTCCTTTTTGCCAGCGGATGCGCTGTCTCGCCAGAGAGTGCCAGTCAAAGGGCACCTCGGTCCAGCAAACTGGATCGGGCACGAACTGGATGCGGTAGGTTTCGCCGCGGTCGCGCAGGTAACGATGCATGCGAGCGACGAGGTCGAAGTCTTCGCCTATAGAGTTAGCTCGATAGCCACCGATCGCGCGGATGAGATCCGTACGGAAGATCCCGAAGGCGCCCGAAATGATCATCAGCATATCGAGCGTGGCCCAGGCTTCGCGTCCGATCAGAAAGGCGCGGAGATATTCGATCACTTGGATCGCCTCGATAGGCTTACGCGGCAGCCGAACCTGCTTCATACGGCCGCCTTCAACGGCTGAGCCATTGAGAACGCGAACGATGCCGCCGGCGCCAACGACGTTTTTAGCGCCGTAGAGGACCGGGGTCATGATGCGGAGCAGGGCGTCACTTTCCAGCATTGAATCGGAATCCACAACGCAAATCCAAGGAGATGTGGCGGCATTGAGGCCGGCATTGACCGCGTCGGCCTTACTGCCGCCGGACTCCTTGTCGATTACAAGCAGGCGCGGGTCGCGGGAACTGCGATACAAGCCGCGAACGCGCGCGCTCGAAACCTGCGCGACGTAAACGGAGTTTAGTTCGCGCAGAGCGAACTCGCTGGTCAGCTCCTGCAACGTGCGATCGCTTGACCCGTCATTGATGACGATGACTTCGAGCTCCGGATAATCGAGTTCGAGCATGGATCGAACTGAAGTGCGGATGGACTTCTCCTCGTTGTGCGCAGGGGACAGGATGGTGATTGGAGGCGTCAATACGGAGGAATGAATCCACTCGAGGCGGTGGCTCTCCAGGCGGCGCTGATGGCGCGCACTGGTGTAAAACGCAGTGAGAAGCAGCGCGAGATAGATGAGATTGCAAAACAGATAGTAGATGAAGAGGCCGTCATTGGAGAGCTCGAGGAATTGCCGCATCAGCTCGGCACCGCATCGCGAATTTCGCCGGGCACGGCAGTGCGTTTTTCGACGGCGGTGTTCAGCCGGGAAGCTGCGGCGATCAGTTCAGCGCGAAGCGTCTCGTCCATGCCCGGCGCGCTCTTGATAGCGTCGACGAGTTCGGTATAGGTACCGGCGTTGTCCGCGGCGCTGATGTAGGCGTCTTGCGCGTACGGATCACGGAGCTCCGCGATGCGCTCGAATGTGGAAACGGGATCTTCGTCTTGCTCGACGATTGCCTGGGCGGCGCGGAGCCGCACCAGGCGGTGCGAATCGGTAAGCGCACGAATCAGCGGCTGAATGGCAAGCGGAGTGCGCAGCTGTCCAAGGGCAACGGCCGCGCGAAGACGAACCACCCACGAGGGGTCGTCAATCATCTTCGTAAGAACAGGAAGCGCTATTTTTGGCTTGCTGTGTGCGAGCGCGCGTGCGGCCGAGGCCCGGAGCTCCGCATTTTCGTCTCCGGCCATCTCAAGAACGTCCGCTTCGAGCGCCGCTGAGGCGACTTCCCCGAGCACGCGCCCCAGGATTTCGCGCAGGGCGCCGTTTGCGCCCTTCATGTACGGAATCAGCAGCCGAGGGCGTTCACGGGCGCAATTGATGAGGGCGTTTTCCAGAGACAATGCGGGGACGATGACGCCAACCTCGCTGACCCATCGGAGGATTTCTTCGCCGGCCGACGGAAGACCGGTTCGCCCAAGGCCCCGTAGGGAAGCCATGCGGGTCTCGGCATTCTGATCGCGGAGGCCTTCGGAAAGCGCGGGGATGCCTTCCGGTGCACGCGTCCGGCCGAGAGCTACCAATGCCTTTCTGCGGCGCCAGCCGCGGTACTTTTCTGCTTCGTGGATTTGCTTTTCGAGCAAGCCGCTTTCCCGGAGGAATCGCAGGATTCTAGCGGCTTCGGCCGGAGGCGCCGCTTCAAGGGCGTCGAGCGCAAGGGATTCAACAACCTGGCGATCGAAGGCTTTCTTGCGCCAGTCGTCAAAAACGATGGCGCCGGAGATCAACTCAGCCCAGAATTTCTGAAAGTGCAGGGCGCGAGCGTCTCGCCGAACGAAGTAACGCTTTCGATAGATGCGGCGAACAAGGATAAAGGCGAGGAGCAGGGCGTCACCGACCAGGGCAGCGATGATCGCCTTTACGACAATGCCTGCCGGGCCGAGTCTCTCAAGGAGTTTAGAAACGTATTCCATAGCTAAAACCAAATGTAGTGTCTGCGCGATCCTGAGTTCGCTGTTGGAAAGATGCGTAGCCAGTCACGTCCTGGGTCGCGCTTAGCTGGAAACGAAACCCGCCGCCGTACGTTTGCGAGGCAAAACTGCCAAGTTGGTCGATCAGTGCGAAGTCCTCTGAACCGACCGCAAACAGCACGTTTCCACCCAAGGCGCGGTCCTTCCAATGCAACAATGGAAAATTTAGACGCGACATGCCAGAGGGCTTCCAACCGACTGGCAGGCCGGGAAAAGAATTGCGCACACCCGTAACGTCGATTGACCAAGTCCAATCACGAGGCAGATAGACGAGGGTGCCGCCAGATAAGGTGAAAATGCGCGCTGTGGAATACCAATACCAGTGCTGCTCATAAGTTGCTTCGGCGCCGCGCAGTGGGCGATCTTCGCTGAGCCGCCACCCACGATCTAAGTCGAAGAACGCTTCGCTACGCGGAATGATGGCGCTATCGTGACCGATTGCTCCGCCGGCGGTGAAGGCGCCAAAGCGTGCGCTCTTTGCGGTGATGCTGCCGACGAATTTCCCTGCGTCGGGGCCTCCACGCTGGTAGAAATCCCCGGCGATGCTGGTGGTCCAGTGCTGCGACCAGGATGAGGTGAGACTCAACCACTCACCGTGATATGCGCCGCCGTAACTAAGCAAGTCATTGTCTGTGCCGATGCGCAGTTCTTGCTTCGGTGGCGGACCCGGCGAGGTGAGCGCCGCTTTCGCTTCGACATTGTCTGGATCAATTGCGAGCACTTGCCGAAACTCCTCGTGCGCTTGCGGTGTTCGGTTCAGCGCCTTCAAGATGCGCGCCCGTTCTACATGGAGATCCACGCGACGCGAATCCAGCGCTTCGGCCCGATCGATCGCTTTGAGCGCATCGTCCCAAAGGGACTCGCGCTCGTAGACGGACGCAAGTCCTTGCCAGATATCCGGATCCTTCGGCGATTCGGCGGCTAACGAGAGAAATTCCGCTTCGGCACTCTTCGCGTTGCCGGACCAGAACAACAGGCGAGCGTGCCAGGCCCGCGCGTCGTAATCCGCGGGATAAGTCGAAAGAACTCCATTTACAAGCCGCAACGCGTCAGACCAGTCCGCAACGGCAGCGTCTTTGCGGACCTGCGTCTCCCAATCCGGTGGCGCCTGCTGTGGACATGCTGAAAGAGCGCCAAATGCAAATACACACAGGCATGAGGCGCCGTATGCACCGAAGCGGAACAGTTTGCGAAAGCAAAAATTCATTAAATTTTGATCAGGTTCGTCCTGAGTGTAGCAGTGGGCAATTGGCGAACCACATCCTCGTCTGGCCACTGTTTCCATTGAGGTATGAGTAGTTATGCGTACAGCAAAGCCCTTAGCGGAATGGTTCTATGTACAGGGGTCTTGAACTGCCCTAATTGGAAGGCAAGGAGAGCGGCGGCCTCCGATTGGAGGCCCGTTTTTCCTTTTGGCGTGACCCGCGTTCGTGTTTGCGCCGCAGTACTAATTTGCCGGTCGTGGTGGACGCTGCGGGAGGGGCTCGCCGCTTTGCAGCCAAGCGGTGTACCAGAGGTCAACGAGCATTTGTGTGCCGGCTGCGAGGCGCTGGTCGACAAATTTCACGGCTTCAGGCGAACCTGCGCCGTCGTAGGCTTTCGCCTTATCGAATGCGTAGACTTGCTCGACCAACGTGTGTGAGGCTTCGAGATACTTCATGTAGTCACTGAACGGATCGGAGAGGCGTTCGGGAGCGTTCACAAGATTTTCAAAGCTGGCCGGCGAAGGGACCACCCGGTTGACGAAATCGGTTTCGAACTCCGCGTGAATCCCGTGTTGCGTCGTGTAGCCCTCCGGATTAGCTCCAACCCACCCGTCATATTGGACGCTGGTGTGAAGCGGCTGCGAACCATCGGCCACGTAATGGCCGAGCCAGCCCATATAGAAGATGATGTTGCCCTCGATTACGTCCGTCTTCTGTTTCTTCTGCTTCATGTCGCGATAGGCGCGGAAGGCGAGTTCGATGCGCTTGTAAACTTCCATGGTGATATACGGCTGTAAGCCGACGCGATCAGGGAGGTAGTCGTCGGGATGATCGGCGGCCGAAGTTGCGGCGCGCTTGGCATACAGCAATTTGTAAAAATCGTAACGGCTCAGCGGCAGCGGGCCGAGGCCTTCGATGCGTTCGAGATCGATGAAATGATCCGGCGCCTGGGCATAATTCAGGGCGGATGGAGATTCGCTGCGCCATCGGTCGGGCTCGGAGCCGAGGTAGGCGATTTTCTGCACGGCGGATTTCGTGCGCAGGAATTTCGGCATGGAGGCCGGAATTCTTTCCGCGGCGACTTGGTTCATGTCCGTGTGGCCGACATTGCCCCACCCGAATGCCGTGAAGGGCGTGAGCCAGAGAGATCCTACCAGAGTGAGTGCCGCCGCTCTGGAAAACGGCCCGCGATTTCTTTTCATTTGTCCGCTCCGAAGCGCTTTGGTGAACTGCCAGTATAAGCGGATATTCAAATCGGAAACAGCGATTCGAAAATGACACGGATTACGTTTGGCGGATGCGATCCGCGATCATTTGAACAGTGTGCTGGGCTGAGAGCGCCGCACCCTCTTGCCATGCGATGATATGGCTGCAATGGTCGCCCGCAAAATAGATGCGGCCATCGGGCACAAGGAATTCGCGATAGGCCGTTGCGTAGTAATCGCCGCCAAACCTGCCCGTCGGGCCAACTCCGCTGAGCCACGAGCCAAGGTTGTAGGGGATCCTGCCCCAGGAGATATAGACAGGGTGTTTCAATTCCGCGCCGCGGCCGGGATGAAGTTTCTCCACTGCTTCTCGCGAGGCAGCACATTTTGCCTCGATGGATGGAAGAGCGCCGAACGACGAGCCTCGCTCGACCGAATAGCCACCTATCAGAATGCCTTTCTCGGACAACATACCTCCACTGGGATACCAGACGAGGTTCACGGCACTGTCACTCAGCCAGGAGATGCCGCCGTAAATGTTATTCTCAGTCTCCCAAAAGCGACGAGACTCCCAGGCGATCTTGTACGCTGAGTCGTAGAAAATATTCGTTAAGGCCGCCTTAATCCGTGGCGAAAAATCAGCGGGAATGTTCTGCAAAATCGTGAGTGGAAGACAGCAGATGCAATAGTCGGCCTCGATCGCGTGTTTGGGTCCTTTCGGGCCGTGCGTATACACGATGCGCACGCCGTGCGCCGTCTGACGGATTTCCGCGACGGGCGAATTGTATTTCACGATGCCGCCCAGTCTTTTTGCGAATGCGTAGGGAATATGATCGATCCCGCCGACGGGCTGGAACATCGTGGCCTGCTGATCGAGTTGCTCCTCGAAAAGCATGCCTTGCCAGAAGGAGGCGTCGAGCAACGCGTCCATCGGAAGCGGATCGCGGTCGATCTCAATGTCGTCCGCCGCGCCGGGAAGTTTGCTCGCCCCGGCGCGCGACGACCCGCGATACACCAAGGCGCGGTCGAGATCACCATAAAGACGGAGAAAGTTCAGCATGCGCTCTTTGTCGTCGGCGGTGACCTCGTCATCGAGCGCACCCTTTTGGATGGCTTTCGCGAGTAATTCGGAGACGTGCCCGCGCGCGTCATTGACCGCTTCGCGCATTTCGACCGGCTTTCCGCCGAATGCACGGTCGCTTTGGAGAAGAGTGCTGCGCGATGTGTTGATCTCGACCTCGAGCGCGACACCCAATTCTTTGCAATAGCCGAGCATTGTCTTGTGGATCGAGGGCAGGCGGGCCGGACCCGCGTTGAAATAAAGCTTTTCGTCGAACGCGCAATGCTGAACCGTGCCATCAGTAAATTCGATTTTTGTGCCGCGACGGATCGTCCAATTGCGGCCGCCCGGACGCTGCCTGGCTTCGAGCACGGTGCATTCGAACCCTGCTCTGCGCATTTCATACGCGGCGACCAGACCGGAAATGCCTGCGCCGAGAATGACTACTTTTGTTCGTTTGCCGATGCCATGGGGGAGTTCAAATGCGGGGGTGGATTCGATGGGAGCGAGCAATCCCATGGCGTGCATTGCGGCAAACGCGGCGCCGTAACCGCCTGCACGGGCGATTTGCTGGATCAGCTCGCGTCTGGTCATGCGGACACACCTCGGGTGAAAACCACTCGATGTGAGCGTCAGGATAAACCGGAATCGCTATTCTGCAGAAGAAAAGTATTTTGGATAGGACAAGCGGTGCTGAGCCCACTACTTTTTGGCGGTTTCGAAGCCATGTTCGCGGACTACGCCTTTGTCGCCGCGCTCGCGCGCCAAGTATTGATCGTAAATCCAGGCGTAGGTTTTCTCGAGCCCCGCTCGCAAGGTGGTGTTCGGCTGCCAACGCAGAAGCTTTTGTATCAACGTGTTGTCGCTGTTGCGACCGTTCACGCCTTTCGGCGCGCTCAGATCGTAGCGGCGCTTCAGCTTGATGCCGGCGATGTCTTCGACAATATCCACCAGCTGATTGATCGTGACGGCTTCGCTCGAACCGAGATTGATCGGCTCAACTATGCTCGA
>DATEME010000035.1:0-1558 GCA_035275865.1 Candidatus Acidiferrales bacterium
GATTGGTGCCGTGATCGTTGCCGAAGGCAGAGTGATTGCGGCGGCAGGCAATCGCACGATCGCGGATTGCGATCCCACGGCGCATGCGGAAATGGTCGCGCTTCGTGCCGCGGCTAAAGAAATCGGCAATCACCGGCTCGGCCCGATGACCCTGTACGTGACGATCGAGCCGTGCGCGATGTGCGCCGGGGCAATGATTCAGGCGCGTATCCACCGGCTCGTTTACGGCGCGGACGATCCGAAGGGCGGCGCCGTTACGTCGTGTTTTACGGTGCTGGATCATCCCCGGCTGAATCACCGCGTCGAGGTGACCCCTGGCGTGTTGGCAGACGAATCCGGTGCTCTGCTAAGGGAGTTTTTCGCCGCAAAACGCTAACTGGCAAGGTGAAGCGCCGTCCCGCAGCTATCTCTTGCTCGCAGCGGGAATGGCAATTGGGCGCTCGAAACCGATGTGTGTTTTCCCGTGGCGGAATACGCGCACATCGTGCAGCGGCGACGCCGCGAGCATCCTTTGCAGCTCTTCTTCCGTATGGGCAGCCTGTACTGACGCGATGAAAAGCTGCCGCATTTCGCCTTTGTAATGCTTGCCGTGTTTCCAGACGTGGAACGCGTAGCCAGGCCGCGAAGGCCGCCGCAAGTCGCGGAGGAGAATTGCTCCGCCGGGCTTCACGACGCGCGCGACTTCGGAGAAGAGTTTCTGCGGGTCAGGTATGTGGTGCAGCACCGAGTTGCACACAACCATCTCGAAACTTTCATCGTGAAAATCCAACGCATTGCCATCCGCGACCCGGAATACGACGCGGCCAGCCAACTCGCCTGCTGTCGCGAGGCTCTCTAAAGCTTTGTCGATCATCGCGGCCGAGCGATCGATGCCAACAAACTTCCAACGTGTCAGCCGGTACCCGAGTTTGATCACGATTTGGCCGGGCCCGGTGCCGATGTCGAGAACGCGCCCACGCTCGCGGCCTTTTAGGAGAAGCTGTGCGTGAGCCACAAACGTGTCGTCGATTGCGTCAAGATGGGCTTGCGCGGCGGCCGAAGCGTACGCCTCCACCTCTCCGGAATCGTCCATGATTTCCGGTTCGGGCACACGTTTGAGACCAAAAAATGTTCCCTTGGCGCGCCTGGGTTTTGGCGGTCGCGATAATGATGAATGAGCAGAGGGCTTGGCGTGAGTCTCCTCCCGTGCTTCGCTGCTTGAGGGAGCTACCGCTGCAACAGTGCCTTCCAGTGATGCGTGAGTTTCCACAGGCGGCTGCTCAGCTGTTTCCGCGTCGTCTGCTTTAGTCTGCGTCGCATTTGCCGGAGGTTCCTGCGCCGCAATTTCCGAAAGGGCTGTCTCGTCCGGACCGTCATCACTTGTGGGCTGTTCGTTCGCTAACTGAACTGCAGCAAGGTCAAGCGCTGCATCTTGCGGCAGATCTTCGACTCTTGTGGGCTCGTCTGGAATTGCTGCTGGTGTTTCGTTTGCAGTTCCCTGCACTGTTGCTTGTAACTCCGATTCCGCGATGGGGGCGGGTGTCGCGGCCTGAGGCTCTCCCTCCATTTTTATTTGACC
>DATEME010000036.1:0-15612 GCA_035275865.1 Candidatus Acidiferrales bacterium
TGATTGCTGCCGCGCCGCGATTGCAGCGAGAGAAGTCCGCTTCGATTCCAGGGATGGTGCCGGCGCTGTATGCATTGCCGCCGGGATGCGCGTTCGCGCCGCGCTGTGCCTACGTACGAGAGGAATGCGGGAAGGCGGTGCCGGAATTGAGGCGCGCGGGGGAAAATCATTGGGCGCGGTGCGTGCTGGTCAGCGAGGAGGTAGAGGAGATTAAGGAAGCAAAAGATATAAAGGAGAATTAGGGATTCGTGGGGATTCGTTATCGGAAGACCATCTCGAGACGAAATGAAACAAGCAGAGAACAAGGATCTGGTGCGCGAACAGTTCACGAAAACCGCGCAGGTTTTTGGCGATTATGCTGTCGCCGCACGCGGCACTGAAGCAGCGAAGCTTGGCGAGATGGTGGGCGCCGGCAAAAGCGAGAGCGCCATCGACATCGCTTGTGGCGCGGGGACGCTTGCCTTGCGCTTTGCCCGGCTTGCGCGTTGGGTTTGCGGGATTGATTTGACTCCTGCGATTTTGGCGCGCGCAAAACATACGGCGGCGGCCGAAGGACTCTTCAACCTGGATTTCGCACTGGCCGATGCGCACCGGCTTCCTTTTGCCGATGCCTCGCTCGACATCGCCGTAACGAGCTACGCGCTGCATCACATGCCGGATGCTCCGCGCGCGATCGCGGAAATGGCGCGAGTGGTGCGGCGCGGCGGGCGCGTCGGGGTGGCGGATATTCACGTCTCTGAGGACCGCAGTATCGCCGAGCTGAATGACAGAATCGAACGCGCGCGCGATGCGTCGCACACGCGGACGCTGACGATCGGCGAGTTCGAAAGCATTTTTCGCGCCAACGGATTGTGCGTCACTGGCATTCAAGTTCAGGAGAACCACCGCAGATTCGATCATTGGCTGCATGTGGCCGGCTGGCATCCGGGCGATCCGGCGTACGAAGAGGCGCGGCGCCTGATGGAATCGACGCTTGAGAATGACGGCGCTGGATTTCATCCGCGCTACGAAGCTGCGGCGCCTGGGGCAGCGAAAGAGCTCATGATTACAAATACTCTCTTGCTGATTGCCGGTGAGAAGATATAGCCGAGTGAGCGCGATCGAATGAGCCGGAACGAATGTATTTTAGAGGCGCGGTGCCTCACGAAAACTTATACGGCCCGTGGCTCGACGCGTGCGGCGGTGGAAGATGTGAGTTTTTCCGTCGCCCGAGGTGAGACGATGGGGATTGTGGGCGAGTCGGGCTGCGGAAAGACGACGCTTGCGCGCATGTTGATGAGACTGATCGAGCCGGATTCCGGCGAAATACTTTTTCGCGGCAATAATTGGCTGGCCGCGCGCGGTGGGGAATTGCGCGCGTTGCGCCGGAAGATCCAGATGGTGTTTCAGGATCCGATCGCGTCTCTCAATCCGAGGCACCGCGTGGGCGGAATTGTCGGCGAGCCGCTGGCGATTCATGAGCCGGGCATTTCGCGCAAAGACAGGCGAGCGCGAGCGGCGAAAATTCTGGGCCAGGTGGGCGTTAATGAAGATGCGCTCGACCGTTATCCTCACGAGTTTTCGGGCGGCCAGCGCCAGCGGATCGGCATTGCGCGCGCACTAATTTTGCAGCCGGAAATTCTGGTCGCCGATGAGCCGGTTTCGGCGCTTGACGTGTCCGTGGGCGCGCAGATACTCGCTTTGCTTGCTCAGTTGCAGCAAGACTTTTCGCTCACCTTGATTCTGATTTCCCACAGCATGCCTGTCGTGGCGCAGATGGCGACGCGCGTCGCGGTGATGCGCGCGGGGCGCTTCGTCGAGGTCGGCGCAGTGGAGCAAGTACTGCAATCGCCGCAGAACGAATACACGCAAGCGCTTCTCGCCGCAGTTCCGGAAATCCCCGTCTAACCGAGGGAGCCATATGGTCGTCTCTCCGGCCCAATATTCATTTTTCTCTTAGCTCGTATTGGAGTAGACTCCGCGAAATAAAAGGCAGCGGGTACGCGTATAGACGAGAGCGGTTCAGTGCGTCCTCACGGAGACGAACAAATGGCCAGCACAGCGACGCAGGCACCGGAGGAATCTGGAAATTCGATCGGCCGCATTTGGGGCGTATTGTTCAGTCCGAAGGCGACGTTTGCCGCGATCGCGCAGAAGCCGACGTGGCTAGCGCCCGTGCTGCTCTCGCTGGTCGTATCGATTGCGCTGGTCACTGTGTTCACGAATCGCGTCGGGTGGCAGCGATTCACGGAAAGGCAGATCGCACTGAATCCATCGGCGCAGGCGCGGATGGACCAACTGTCGCCCGAGCAACGCGCGACGCAAATCGCTATTGTAACGAAAATCACCGAATTCGCGACCATCGGCATCGCAGTGACAGGGCCGTTTCTTTTCACGTTGATCTTCGCAGCTATTTTTCTGGGACTATTCAAACTCGGATATGGGGCGCAGGTTAATTTGAAGACGTCCATGGGGGTCGTCGCGTACGCGTTCGTGCCGAGAATTCTCTATGCATTGGTGGGAATTCTGGTGATTTTTTTGAAAGATCCTTCCCAGGTTGATCTTCAGAATCTTTTGGCCTCGAATCCCGGCGCTCTTTTGTCGCCCGAGACGACGGCACGATGGCTTGTCGTGCTGGCGACGCAGATCGACTTCTTCACGTTCTGGGTGATGATCCTGCTGGCGATGGGCTACCACGCGGCGAACCCAAAGAAAGTTTCCACGGCAGGCGCGTTCGCGGGAATCGCGGGACTCTGGCTGATCTGGGTAATTGTGATCGTCGGATTTACCGCTGCCGTCTCCTGATAAACTCCCACGGATGGGATTCCATTTCGAAGTTCTTGCAGTCGATCCTACAGGTGCGCGTCTTGGGCGGCTGACGACTCCACATGGCGTAATCGAAACTCCCGCTTTCATGCCGGTCGGCACGGCGGCCACCGTAAAGGGACAAACGCAGCAGGACCTGGAAAATCTCAACGCGCAGATCATTCTCGCGAACACCTACCATCTTTATCTGCGGCCGGGCCACGAGCTGATTCGCGCAATGGGCGGGCTTCACGAATTCATGTCGTGGCCGCGGCCGATCCTGACGGATTCTGGCGGCTTTCAGGTTTTCAGCTTGAGCGATTTGCGCAAGGTCAACGACGACGGCGTCACGTTTCGTTCTCATATTGACGGATCAGAGCATTTTCTTTCGCCCGAGAAGGCGCTGGAGATCGAGATCGCGCTCGGTTCAGATATTGTGATGGTGCTCGACGAATGCATCGAGGCGCCCGCCGATAACATACGGACGAAAGACGCGGCGGCGCGTACGTTCGCCTGGGCGCAGCGATCGCGCAATTATTTCGCCAAGAACGGCGATGCATCACGGCAGATGGTCTTCGGCATCATACAGGGAGGCGCGCACGCAGACCTTCGCCGCGCGAATACCGACTCCCTGATGGACCTCGATTTTCCCGGATATGCGATCGGCGGGCTTGCCGTTGGCGAGACGCATTCAGTGACGTGCGAAATGACGCAAACGGTCACCTCGCGCCTGCCGAAGGAAAAGCCGCGTTACCTGATGGGCGTCGGCAAGCCGGAGCAGATTCTCGATTACGTTGCCTTGGGCATCGACATGATGGACTGCGTCCTGCCGACGCGCAGCGCGCGTCACGGGTGCCTCTACACTTCGGAAGGACGCCTGCTGATACGGAATTCGCAATATTCGCGCGATCCGCGCCCGATTGACGAACGCTGCGGTTGCGCGGTTTGCAGGCGGTACTCGCGTGCATACTTGCGGCATCTTTATTCCACGGGAGAATTTTTGGCGACCATCCTGAACACCCATCACAATCTTTACTTTTACCTTGACATGATGGGTAAAATTCGGGAGGCTATCCGTTTTGGAAAGCTTGAAACTTTCCGCTCTGACCTTCAGGCACGCCTTCATTAGGCCGAACGCTCGGGTGGTGAGCGCGTAAGCAGTAAGTGAGGCCGCTGTATGGTTGGGATATAGTAAAGTCTCGGACGCCGCCGGTCCCGGCGGCAAAGGCGAAAGCAAAGTGACAATCGCATTCACGGCCCCGATTCACGGAATACTTGTCGCTCAAGCGGCGGCGTCGCCGAGCCCCTGGGGCGTCATCCTGCTCCCCGTGGCGCTGATCGCCGTGTTTTATTTCCTAATGATTCGCCCGGCGAGCACGCAGCGAAAGCGCGTGAACGAGATGCTCAAGAGTTTGAAGGTCGGCGACAAAGTGATCACGAATGGCGGCCTTTACGGCACGATCATGGCCCTAGAAGACGACTCGGTGCAACTGCGCATCGCCGAGCAGGTGAAGGTGAAATTCGCGCGCAGCGCGATCGGCGGGCTGCAGCAGGAAAAGAAGGAGAGCTAAGTGGCAGCGATAAGCAACCAGCTCAAATATAAGTTCGGCTTCATTGCGGCAGTCATCGTGGCGTGCGTGATTGGAATATTCTGCATCAGCACAAGCGGTCTTAGCTTTCCGACGTCCCTGACAAAGCTCAAGGACAATCTCAATCACCGCATTCGCTTGGGGCTTGACCTCAACGGCGGCAGCCATCTTGTGGTTCAAGTGCAACTTCAAGATGCCGTCCGGCAGAACGCCGACCAAGCAGTTGATACGATCAAGAATCAGGCACGCGCCCAAAATATTTCGATCGGCGAGGTCAGTGAAGATCCGAGCTACACTCAGGTTGTTGTGCATGACGTTGATCCGAACGCCACTGGGAGGTTCCGCGACATTGTCACCAACCAACTGCCCGGCTGGACGCTCAGTTCGCTGGCCGGCGAAAATAACGGATATGTGCTCGCGTATCCGCCCAGTGCACTTGCCGACTTGCGCTCGCGAACAATGGAGGACGCGATCGAAACAATCACGCGCCGCGTGGACGCGCTTGGAACCACTGAGCCTAAGATTGCCTCTACGGGTCGTGCTCAAGACGAAATTCTGATCGAGCTTCCTGGCGAAGGCGATCCAACGCGGGCCAAGGCGGTCATTTCTGAGGGCGGACAGCTCGAACTTACCTTGCTCGCCGACGCGCAACCGTATGCCTCCGAGGCGGAGGCTTTGGCCGCGCACAACGGCGTCCTTCCGGCGGGCACTGAAATTGTGCCCGGGTTGCCGGACGCTGCAAATGGCCAGACGAACGGCTCATCATCCACCGTGTACTACGTGGTCCAGCGTGCGCCAATAGTGACGGGACGGGATTTGGAGAGCGCGACTCCAACGCCAAGTACGAAGTATCCCGGGAAGTATGTCGTCAGTTTCGTCCTTTCGAACGTGGGGGCGAGTCGTTTTGGTCCTGCTACTGCAGAGAATGTAGGGAAGTACCTCGCCATCGTCCTTGACGGCAAAGTGCAACTAGCTGCAGTCATCGAAGAGCGGATGGATAATAGCGGCCAGATCGAAGGCAATTTCAGCCAGCAGGACGCCCAGGACTTGGCCGTTGTGCTCCGTTCAGGCGCGCTGCCTGCTTCGATCAAGTATCTCGAAGAGGAACGAATAGGGGCTTCATTGGGATCGGATTCGATCCGGGACGGAGTGCGAGCGTCGATCGGCAGCATCATTGTGGTGATGATTTTCCTGGTGATCTATTACCGGCTGGCCGGTGTCAATGCCGTTGTGGCCTTGTTCCTAAATCTAGTTATCTTGATTGCCGGTATGACCTATTTTGGCTTCGTATTCACGCTCCCCGGAATTGCCGGTGTGATCCTGACGATAGGCATGGGCGTGGACTCGAACGTGCTCGTCTTTGAGCGCATTCGAGAAGAATTGCGCAACGGCAAAGCCCCTGCGTCCGCCGTCGACGTAGGCTTCGAAAAGGCGTTTTTGACGATTATCGATACGCACGTAACTACTGTAGTTTCAGCGATTTTTCTTTTGCTTTTCGGTACTGGTCCTGTGCAAGGTTTTGCTATCACTCTGACCATCGGGTTGGTAGCGAACTTGTTTACGTCGATCTACGTTTCGAGGGCGATTTTTGATCTGCACCTTGCACATATGAGGCGTGACGAGCCGCTGAGCGTTTAGGGTAATGGTCTGTCCAGCGGCTCTTCCGGCGTTCGGGCACAAATTCAGGCACTGCGGTGTCAAACTAAGACGGATCGGACTCTTTAATGGAATTCTTTCACGCACCAAACATCGACTGGATGGGAAAGGCGAAGTATTTCGTCGCGCTTTCGCTCGCCCTTCTGGTCGTGGGTTTCGTTTCGGAGATGAAGCAGGGGCTCGCGTACGGGATCGATTTTAAAGGTGGAACGGAGGTCACCGTTCGTTTTAAGGACATGTCGCCCTCCGCGTTTACCGACTTGCAGGCGCGGATTCGTGGCGCTCTCTCGCAGGCAGGACTGCCCAATAGCGAAATTAAGCCCATCAGTGATCCTGCTGATCCCCGCACGAAGAACGACCTTGTGATTTCTCTTACGCAGAAAACGGGAACTGAAGAGAGCGCTGACGTCGATGCAGAGAGGCAAACCGTCGTCAACGTGCTCCATAAGGTCTTGGGAGCCGACAGCGCTTCGAGTAAGCCGGATTTCAATTCGACAACTGCTGCGGAAGTGGCCACATACCTTACGCAAAAAGATCCGCTTGTTCTCGGTGCAAGGGCCGGCGACCGGTATACCCAACTCGCTTCGGCGCTCATCTCGGCGCGGGACACTGACTACGGGGGGCTGGTCACAGATTTCAATCAGCTGCAAAGCGTAAGCGGTGTGACGCCAGCCGTGACCAATGCTCTTGCGAACCAATATTCGCTGAGCGGCTTTGCGACTCTCCATGCGGACACGGTCGGACCCACCGTGGGCGCTCAGCTGCGGACGCAGGCGATTAACGCGACGCTGTACGCGCTTGCGGGCATGCTGGTTTACGTGGCGATTCGCTTCTCGGGCGGCGGCCTGCTGCGGCTCAACGTCGCCGGAAGGAAGTCATTCTTTCTATGGAAGTGGGTCGACTACGGCATTTTCGGTATTGCCGCCGTAATCGCCGTCTTTCATGACGTTCTGATCACGCTGGGTTTCTTCTCGCTCACGCGATACGAGATTTCTCTCACGGTGATTGCGGCTTTGCTCACGCTCGTTGGTTATTCGATGAACGATACGATCGTGATCTTTGACCGCGTCCGGGAAAACCTGCGGCTGATGCGGCGGGAATCCTTCCCGGAGATTGTAAACAAGTCGATCAATCAGACGCTTTCTCGGACAATTCTGACGAGCGGTTTGACTCTATTGACTGTGTCGGTGTTGTACTTTTTGGGCGGACAGGCCCTTCGAGCATTCTCCTTTGCAATGGTAGTAGGAGTTGTGGTAGGTACGTACTCCAGCTTTGGGATAGCCGCGCCGCTCGTGGTCGTATGGAACAAGTTTAGAGGTGGTGGGGTAGCAGCAGCGCCCGTACGTGCCGGATCCGCAGCCGAAAAGCACGTGGCCGCAGTGGCCAGGAGGTAGTTCATGTTTGACGATATGGTTGTCTCAGGCAACATGAAGAAAACCAACAAACCTTGGGCGGTGGTTGTGTCGGGCACCGTTCAGGCTCTGATTCTTGGTATTCTCATTCTGATCCCGCTGATTTCGTATTCGGAATTGCCGAAAGGTTTTAACGCAACGTATCTGGCCGCGCCACCACCACCTCCACCTCCTCCTCCCCCGCCGCCGCCGACCAAAGAGATTAAGCAGCCTCCGAAGCTCATACCGATCAACAAGGTGTCGGCGCCGACGGTTGTGCCGAAGCACATCGAAATGGTCAAGGAAGCGGCGCCGACCGTCGACTTCTCGAATGCCGGCATAGCGGGCGGGACCGGCGACTCCAGCGGTATGCTGGGCGGCCTGCTTGGTTCGGGCGCTGCGCCACCGCCTCCGCCGAAAGCTCCAACGCGCGTCCGGGTCGGCGGGAACGTCGAGCAGGCTTCATTGATTCGCCAGACGATGCCGATTTATCCGGCGATCGCCAAGACGGCGCACGTGCAGGGAACGGTCATATTGCACGCGATCATCGGTAAGGATGGCGCCGTACAGCAGTTGGAATACGTCTCAGGTCCAAGCCTGTTGATGAAGGCTGCAATGGACGCGGTCGGTCAATGGCGGTACAAGCCGCTCATGCTCAACGGCGAACCGACCGAGGTCGACACCGAAATTCAGGTTCAATTTACGTTGAACGAATAGGCAGGACACAGACCCGGCGGCTACAGCCGCTCGGCCGGTGGGGGAAGTGAAGGCTTTGCCGGCGGACGTAAGTCCTGCCGAAAATCTTGGGCGAGGAATCGAGGAGGAGTAAAAATTATGTTCGCAACATCTTTGTGGGCCGCCATCCTGTTCCTGCAGGACGAGGCCGGCAGTGCATCCGGTGGTTGGGACTTGGTCAGCATGTGGCACAACATGGACATCCCGGCCAAGGTCGTCGTCATTCTGCTGTTCGTTATGTCGGCGTGGTCGGTAGCCATCATGATTGACCGTGCCTTGATGTACAGCGCAGCGCGGAAACAGTCTCGCGTATTTGTGCAGCAGGTTGCCGGCGCGCTAAAAGACAACAAGCTCGACGAAGCGATTTCCATCGCCGAGCGCAACAAGAAGAGCCATATCGCCAAGGTTGTCGCGACCGGACTTTCCGAATTCCAGGCTGCGTCTTCACAGGTCAACGACGAGGAAGTGATCGAGGCGGCAAAGCGCGGTCTTGAGCGCTCCATCGCGATCGTACACGCTGAAATGAAGCGCGGCCTTTCCGGCCTCGCCACGATCGGCGCGACGGCGCCCTTCGTCGGATTGTTCGGAACGGTTATGGGCATCATCGGCGCGTTCAAAGGCATCGCGAACTCGAAAGTCACCGGGTTGTCGGCGGTCGCGGGCGGTATTTCGGAAGCCCTCGTCACCACCGCTCTCGGCTTGCTCGTGGCCGTGCCTGCCGTGTGGACGTTCAACTATTTCACGAACCGCGTCGAAGCCTTCGACGTCGAGATGGATAACTCGTCGATGGAGTTGATCAACTACTTCATCACGCGCCGGGGCGGAAAGAAGTAACAAACCATGGCTTATAAACCAAAAGCGCCTCCGGTGATGGCGGCGCCCAACGTGATCCCGATGGCGGACATCATGTTGGTGCTGCTGATCATCTTTATGGTCATCATTCCCATGCTGCAGCACGGGCAAGCGGTGAATATGGCCAAGGCCACCAACATCGACAAGTTCCCCGACGCCGAAAAGGAAGACGCGGTGATTGTCGCAGTCACCAGGGACGGACGCTACTTCCTCAGCCCGGGCAACAAGCAGATCACGCTGGACGATATTACCGGCGACGTCAGAGACCTGCTGACAGATCGGGCGGACAAAACCGTTTACGTACGTGCTGACGAGCGTGCGCATTACGGCGATGTCGTGAAGGCGGTCGACGAAATCCGCTCAGCCGGCGTCGAGAACCTCGGCCTCTTGACCGAGCAGGTCCCGCCGAAGAACGTGCCGGGAGCCCCACCGCTGTCCAGCGGCTCAGACTAGACTCAGGATTCGGAGCGAGGAGCACTACTATGGGAATGACAGTCGGTGAGAATAAAGGAGCGATGTCGGAGCCGAACATTGTTCCATTGATCGACGTTTTGCTCGTGCTGATCATTATTTTCATGGTCATCACGCCGCGGACTCCGGTGGGCTTGAGCACGATTGTTCCGCAGCCCGCTCCGCCGAATCAGAAGCAGCAGAATACGGCGGACGACACGATCGTGGTGCAGGTGCAAGATGGCGGAAAGGTCTTGATCAACCAGGATCAGTACACTTGGGATACTCTTGGCCCGCAACTGACGAAGATCTTCGAGATTCGGGCCACGAAGATCGCGTTCGTGAAGGGCGACGATAACGTCGAGTTCGCACAGATAGCTCGCGCCATCGATATTATGCGGGGCTCGGGCATCGACCACGTCGGGCTCATCACGGCGAAGATCGAAGCGGGTCAGTAATCCTTACGGGTCAATGATCCTTACGGTTAGGGGCGGAACCTGTTTTTTCGTCCGGCGCACGCGCTGTGGGGAGTGTGCCGGACGACATCCGGCTTAATTAAGGAGATTCAGGGATGCAGCGCAAATCCAGTATCACGCTCATTCTGGCCGCCCTCGCGGTGGCCATTGTCGCTGGCGGCGGTTGCAATAAGCTCCGCGCGCGCGACCAGCTCAACAAGGGCGTGGCGGCGTACAGCAGCGGCCAGTACGATCAGGCCATCGAATACTTCAAAAATGCCGAGCAGTACGATCCGACGCTCACGAACGCGCGGCTTTATTTGGCGGCAGCCTATCAGGCGCAGTACATTCCAGGTGCGCCTTCGCCCGATAACCTTCGCAATGGCCAGGAAGCGGTAAGGATTAACGAAGATATTCTGAGCGGCGATCCGAGCAATCTTTCCGCAATCGATAACCTTGGCTCTTTGTATTACAACATGGCGCAGACGCCTTTCGATGAAGCGGGGATGCTTAAGGCCCGGTCGTTTCAGGAAAAGCACATCGAGCTAAGTCCGAATGACGCGCAGCCGTATTACTGGGTCGGCGTGATCGATTTCTGGATTTCGCATCACGCCAACCAGGAGTTGCGAAACGAGTACAATCAGTCTGGAAAGAAGCCGATCAAGGATACCGACCCGCTTCCGAAGGACGTGGCGGCTAAGTTCGGAGAGAACTACAGCAAGACTGTTGATGACGGTATCGGCGCTCTGAACAAAGCCATCCAGCTTAAGCCCGATTATGACGATGCTATGGGCTATCTCAGCCTTCTCGACCGTCAGAAGGGCGACATGGAAGCAACGACTGACGCTCGCGAGGCCGATAATAAGGATGCCGATCAGCTAATGGATAAGGCGAAGGCCATTAAACAGAAGCGGGAAGCGAGCGCATTGGCATCCGGCGCCAGCTCCTGATCGCGGTAATTTAGTTGTCGGAAGAATTCCGGCGGGCCCGATTCGGGTCCGCCGTTTTTTTTGTGGGGAATTGCGCCTCAGAAACGATTGCACGGAATGCGGGCGCGGAATATAATCCGGCCCGTTCCCGCAGGCGAATCGTGAGGTGTGGTGGGGCTCGCCGTGATCAGTCAGATTAGGAGGTAGTTTCGATGAGAAGGCTGCGAATTTGTGCAAACACGGCTTGTTTCGCCGTTGTGGCGATGGCGGCGTTCGGTTTGTTTCTGAGTGCTGGCAGCATGGCTGCCGGGCAGCCCGCGCCGGCTGGCGCAAATCTCTATCAGGATGTGATGAGCCACAAAGCGGAGATCAATTGGCAAGACGCTCCTGGTCAGAATTATCCTGACGACGCCTGTAATTATCTCAAGGCGTGCTCGGCGGATGGTAGCGCGCCGAAGGTATTCGTATTGCCGATTGCCACCGTTAGCGGCCGTCGAACCGCGCGCGCCGTTTATCTGGTCAAGATCAGCAAGGATCCTAAACAGCCCGAAGCTGTCGTTTTCGAGCATCAGACTGCGGGACAAACGTATTTTTTCCGTCTTTCTCCCGACGGCAGCATTCTGTACACCGTCTATTTGGAGCCGGGCAAGGCGTGGTTGTTCATTGCGAATCAGCTCGGCCAGCCAATCTTCGATAAGGACGCTGCTGACTGGCACGCAGCGTTGGCAAAGGCAGCAGGCAAACCAGGGGAATAGCGAAATCACGCCACGGAATGCGCTGAAGCTGCCTTTCTCATCCGTGGCGCGCCCCAGCCAAGCACGCTGCTTCCTCCAGGGTTTACAATAGACTCTTCATGGGAACAGTGGGCAATCCCGCCGTCAATCTAGCTGCCCGGCATGCCGTGGACCTTCGCTTTGCAGAATTGCTGGAGAAGGTCCACAAAAACCGGCCGAGCGACGACCTGGAAATTCTCCGCCGTTCCTACGACTTCGCCGCTGAACATCACCAGTCGCAAACGCGCCGCTCCGGCGAGCCCTATCTCTCGCACCCCGTCGAGGTCGCGCATCTCCTCGCGGACATGAAGCTCGACGTCACGTCGATCAGCGCGGCGCTGATGCACGATGTCATCGAAGATACGATAGTTCCACTCGAGCTGATCTCTGAAAAATTCGGCGCGGATGTCGCGCGGCTGGTTGAGGGCGTTACCAAAATCAGCCGGCTCGACCTGCTCGCCCCCGAAGCGCGTCAAGCAGAAAACGTTCGCAAAATGCTGCTCGCGATGGTCAACGATGTGCGCGTCGTCATGGTGAAGCTTGCGGATCGCTTGCACAACATGCGCACGCTCGAATATCTCGAGCCCGCGCGCCAGCAACGCATCGCTCGTGAGACGTTGGATATTTATGCGCCCGTCGCAAACCGCCTTGGCATGGGTTTGATCCGCGGCGAGCTGGAAGACCTGGCTTTCCGGTATCTGGAGCCGGAGGCTTTCGGGGAATTGCAAAAGAAGGTTGCGTCAAAGCGGGCGGTCTACGAAAAATTTCTGGTCGAAGTGCAGGAAGCGATCCGCGCAAAGATGGTGGAAGCCGGCATACCGGCAGATGTACAGGCGCGCACGAAGAGGCTCTATTCGCTGCACGTAAAAATTCAAAAGCAGCAGCGCGTGCTCGACCAGGTTTATGATTTGCTCGCCGTGCGCGTCGTCACCGACACGGTAAAGAACTGCTACGCGGCACTGGGTGTTGTGCACCAGATGTGGCGCCCGGTTCCCGGCCGGTTCAAGGATTACATCGCGATGCCGCGCCCGAATCTTTATCAATCGCTCCACACAACGGTGATTCAGGCTGGACAGCCGTTTGAAGTGCAGATTCGCACGCAGGAGATGCACCGGATCGCCGAGCAAGGCGTAGCCGCGCACTGGAAATACAAGAACGGTCCAATCGCCTCCACCGCCGACGATCAGCGAATCGTATGGATGCGGCACCTGATCGAGTGGGTGCAGGAGATGCAGGAGCCAAGTGAATTTCTTTCCACGCTTCGCGTCGATTTGTATCCGGAGGAAGTCTACACGTTCACGCCGAAAGGCCGCGTCGTCGTGCTGCCGCGCGGCGCAACGCCGGTGGACTTTGCGTACGCGGTTCACACCGAGGTCGGCCACCAATGTGCCGGGGCAAAATGTAACGGCGAAATGGTTCCGCTGCGCCATGCGCTCGCGAATGGCGATGTGGTCGAGATCATCACGCAGAAAGGCCATGAGCCCTCGCGTGACTGGCTTTCATTCGTTCACACGTCGCGCGCGCGCAGCAAGATTCGGCAGTGGATTCATCTGCACGAACGCGTGCAGGCTACCGACGTCGGCAAGAAGCTTTTGGAAAAAGAAGCGCGCCACGCCGGCGTGAGTCTCAACCGCATTTCGGGCGACGACTGGCATCGCGTCGCGGCCGATTACGGGTGCTCACGCCAAGAAGATCTTTACGCGGAACTAGGCTACGGAAAATGGTCAGCCCGCCAAGTGCTTTCGAAATTGACCGGCAAGCCGCTGGCTGAATCACCCGAGGAGCGCCAACCGAAGCCCGATGCTACCGTCAAGCGCATGCTGGGCGTAGACGACGCGACGATTGTGGTCCGCGGCCACGGCGATCTGATGGTCTATCGTTCGAAATGCTGCAACCCGATTCCCGGCGACGAGATTATCGGGTACGTCACGCGCGGTCGCGGCATCGCCGTACACAGCAAAAATTGCCCGAATGTCGAAAACTTGCTGTACGAATCCGAACGGCGCATTCCCGTTGAATGGGCAGCGGCAACCCATGCCACATTCCCCGTGCGCCTCCGAATTTTCACGGAAGATCGCCCCGGCATGCTTGCGGGAATCACCGGCATTATCAGCGAAAATGCCGCGAACATCCGCACCTTCGAAAGCGGAGGGGAAGACAACACGCGCGCGCGTATCGAAGTCGCGCTCGACGTGCAGGACCGCAAGCAGCTCGAGCGCATTCTGAGCGGCATCAAGCGCATCCCTGGGGTCTTCGATATCGAGCGCGTTTATAACGTATAGGGTTACATCGCTCCTCTGATCGTTTTTATATTCAGAATTAAAGGAAGGCTGATGACGGAAACTTTTGTTTAGCGCGCTCGCCCTTTCGCCGACTCATAGGCCGGCGAAAGCTCGCGCAATTTCCGGACCGTTTCTACAACACGCCCTGCTGCGTAATCTACCTCTTCTTCCGTATTGAATCGTCCAAGCCCAAATCGTATCGAAGAATGCGCCAGATCGTCATTGACGCCGATCGCGCGGAGAACATGGCTTGCCGCCAGTTGTGCGGATGTGCACGCCGATCCGCTCGAGATGGCCACGTCATGAATGCCCATCAGCAGAGCTTCGCCCTCCACTCCGGCGAAGCTCAAATTCAGATTGTTCGGCAGCCGATGCTCGAGCGATCCGTTGATCGAAACTCCATCCAGCCGCTCCATAATCGACGACCGCAGCCGCTCTCGCAGCCGCATCAACCGTTCGCCCTCGGTGGCCATCTCCTTTTGGCAAATCTCGCACGCTTTTCCGAGCCCGACGATTCCCGGCACATTCAGGGTGCCTGACCGGAGCCCGCGCTCATGCCCGCCGCCGTCGATTTGCGCCCCAAGCTGCACGCGCGGATTCTTCCGCCTCACATAAAGCGCGCCAACACCTTTCGGCGCGTAGATTTTGTGCCCCGAGACCGACATCAGATCGATGCCGTCATTTTCCACGTCGATCGGAATCTTGCCCACCGATTGCGCCGCATCCACGTGAAACAGCACGCCGGCCTGTTTCGCGATTTTCCCAATGTCCCCAATCGGCTGCACCACGCCGATTTCGTTGTTGCCGTGCAAGACGGAAATCAGGATCGTCTTCGGCGTAATCGCGCGCCGGATGTTGTCCACGTCGACAAGACCGTCGCTCGCGACTGGCAGAAAAGCGATTTCGCATCCATCCTTTTCCAGCCGCTTGCAGGTATCGAGCACAGCCTTGTGCTCCGTCTCAAGCGTAATGATGTGATTTCCCTTGTCGCGATAAAATTCCGCCGCGCCCTTCAGTGCGAGGTTGATTGACTCTGTTGCGCCGCTGGTGAACACGATCTCCTTCGGCGAAGCCCCGATCAGCCGCGCGATCTGTCCCCGCGCGTTTTCGACGGCCTCCTCCGCTTTCCATCCGAACTCGTGGTTTCGGCTGGCTGCATTCCCGAATTTTTCCGTGAAATACGGCAGCATCGCCTCGAGCACGCGCGGATCGACTGGCGTCGTCGCGTGATTGTCCATATAAATCGGCAACTTGATCGTCATAGACGATTCTCGAACCGGCTGCGCGGGAGAGTTGACCTTTACAACTGCGCATGCGCCGTACTTATCCACGATACCAAGCCGTCGGTGCTGTAGTCGAATCGAAACCGGCGCTCAATCTTCATCGCAACTCGCGCGGAACGCCGGTCGGGATATGTATCGCCTACTGGTCCGGATGAGCTCAGCCCGGCGCACGAGGTCACAGGAGACTAACTCCTAGCGGGAGCTGACGCCGGGTTAGACCCACTCGCCTGCCCGCATCACGGGCTCTTCGTCGCCAGACGCAGTAATGCCATCCACGTCAATCTGATTCGATCCGATCATCCAGTCCACATGAATTAGGCTATCGTTTGCACCGCGCGCCGCTAGCTGGTCGGGAGTCAGACTGTCGCCGTCTTTCAGGCACGAACTGTAAGCTTTCCCGAGCGCGATGTGGCACGCGGCATTTTCGTCGAAC
>DATEME010000037.1:0-3803 GCA_035275865.1 Candidatus Acidiferrales bacterium
CGTTATCGCGAAGAGCGCGAACGCTATTGGGATGAGTTCGCCGAATCAAGCGATCAGTGGCAACGAATCCGCGGCTATTATCAGCAGCGGCTCGCGGAAATCTACAAGCATCTTATTCCGCCAAGAATGCGCGTGCTCGAACTTGGCTGCGGCCAGGGTGATTTGCTCGCGGCTCTGGAGCCGTCACGCGGTGTCGGGATCGATCTTTCCGAAAAGATGCTCGAGCGGGCCCGCGAACGCTATCCCGATTTCCAGTTCTTTCAGGGCGACGTGCAGGACGCGCTGCCGCCTGAAAAATTCGACTTCATTATCCTTTCTGACCTTCTGAACGATGTCCGCGACGTGCAAAGCGTGCTTGAGCTCGTGGCGCAATGTTCGCTGCCCAGCACTCGCATCGTTCTGAACGCGTACAGCCGCCTCTGGCAGGGCCCGCGATGGATCGCCCGCATGATGGGAGCGGGAAAACTGCAGCTCGACCAGAACTGGCTCTCGCGCAAGGATCTGGAAAATCTCCTTTACCTTACGGGCTTCGAAACGATCCGCGGATTTTCCGAGATCATATGGCCCGTCAAAACGCCCGGTCTCGACACGCTCTGCAATCGCTATCTCGTCAAATTCGGGCTATTTCGCTGGATGGGGCTCACGAACTTCATTGTCGCTCGCCCGCAGCCGAAAGGCTGGTCCGGACCGCCGCCGTCAGTAAGCGTCGTCATTCCTGCGCCAAACGCAGCCGGCAATATCCGGCGCATTTTCGAGGAAACTCCGGAAATGGGCCTGGGAACCGAGCTCATCTTCGTTGAAGGCGATTCGACGGACAACACCTACGAATCAATCGAAGAAGAGATGCGACGCTGGCCCAACCGGCGCGTGAAAGTGCTTCACGCGACCGGCGAGGGTAAAGCCGACGCTCTACGGCTTGGTTTCGCCCATGCCGACGGCGACCTGCTCATGACGCTTGACGCAGAGCTCACGGTTTCCCCTCAGGATCTGCCGCGGTTTTACGACGCCTGGTACAGCGGCAAAGGCGAGGTCGTCAACGGCGTTCGCCTCGTTTATCCTACGGACGGCGCTTTGGTGGGCTTTGCCAGGGTCATTGGCTACAAGTTTTTCAGCGTGGCCTTTAGCTGGCTGTTCGGCCAAAACGTGAAAGACACGCTATGCGGCACGAAGGCCCTCAGCAAGAGCGATTACGAAACGATTGCCGCAAATCGCGCGTATCTTGGTGATTTCGATCCCTTCGGAGATTTTGACTTGCTCTTCGGCGCGGCTAAATACAGCCTGAAGATTGTCGACCTGCCGATTCGGTACCAGCGGCCGACCGACGGCACGACAAGTATCGACCACTGGAAACGCGGTTGGCTTCTGCTGAAAATGGTGGGTACCGCGATGAGAAAGATCAAGTTCGTATGACGGGGAAGGGAAATGGAACCGGCGCACGTCGCGCATTAATCCAACTCAGGGTTTTGATTTCGAGCCGGCAGCGCCTTGGCTGGTCGCCGAATTCCCATTTGCGGACGGCGCGATCTTGAAGATATATTCCCCAGGCTTCGCCAGCCCCATTTCTTCACGCGCGATCCGCTCCACCGCTTCAGGATCCGTCTTCAGCGCTTTTACCTTCGCCTCGAGCTGTTGGTTCTGCTGATTGAGTTGCTCGATTCTTTTCTGAATTTCGGCCGCTTGCTTTTGTGACCGCCGCATCGCCAGCACGCCATGTGTGCCGAATACGTCCGAAATGAGCAGCAGCGCCATACCTGCCGCGAGCAATAAAGTCGCGTTGGCGCTCAGGAAGTCGCGAAATTGCTCGCTGAAACTCAACTTCTCCTCAATCACGTGGTTCATTCCTCGATCCATTTCCGCGCATCTCCAGCTGCGAGGGAACGGTTGTCGCCGTTCACGCGCGGTATTCTATCCCGAGGCATGCCCGCGAGGTATCCAGCATTTTGCTGAGTCGCACCGGAAGAGTAACTTCGGGCGTGCGGCATCCCATGCCCGCCCCGAGTCGGGTTCCCGATCCGCCAAAATAAACCCTTTTCCATAAAAATGGCCTGCCAGCTGCAACCACCCGGCAGCCGGCAGGCCCAATCGGCGCACGCTCAAGCTATGCCAGCGCGTCCTTCGCGTACTGGACGCACTTAATTATTTCCTTTTCCGCATCCGATTCCTCTGGAATCGCGTATTCCAGTTCGACAGCGATCGGGAACGTGTACTTCTCCTTCTTGGCCAACTGCAAAATCTCCTTGATCGGCGTATCGCCCTGGCCCCAGGGCTTGTTCACGGCGCCGTTTTCAGGATACGTGATGTCCTTCAGATGCACGCTCGTGATCTTGGCGTGATTCTTTTGAATAAACTGAATCACGTCGTGGTTCCCGGCCTGCACGTAATGCCCGGCGTCGAGATTGATACCGTTGTATTCGGATTGCGACATGGCGACGTCCCAAAGCTGAGGAGTCGCCTGCGTGTGTTCGTGGTAGCCGACCATGATTTTGTGTTTTGTCGCGAACTGGCCCACTCTCTGCGTCAAGTTTGCATCGGTCGGCATTTCCATCGTCACCTGATCGCATCCGAGAGCCTTGGCGACGTTGAAAGCGTAATCGTACTCCGCATCCGGCATATCGAGATCGAGCGCGATCTTGAATCCGTAAATCGAGACGCCCGCATCCTCGTACATCTTGCGAAGTTCCTGATACTTGTCCATCGAAGCGGCCACGCGCCAATCGGTCAGAGCCTGAGTCGCCGCTTTGCGCGCGGCAATTTGCTCCGGCGTCAAAGGAGCGCGCGCGCCGCCGGGGCCTCTTCCGCCACCACCGCGGCCGGTCGGCAACGGTGCACCGGCAAACATTTCCACCGTCGTGTTTTGCATCTCGACGGCGCTGAGATTTGCTCCAACTAAATCGTCCAAAATCGATTGCGCGTCGCTCGGCATATTGTGAAAGCTGTATGGCGCGATTACGCCGATCTGTACGCCGTTAAACTTCGAATCCGGCTTCGTCGCCGCAAACAGCCGCGAACCGGAAGCCAGAACGACCGATGCCATCGGGATACTGCCCAACGCAATCTTCCCGAACTGCCTCCTCGAATAGACCATCGCTGAGCCTCGTTTTCTGAGATGGCCGGACGGCCACCTCGATAGGTTTAGAGCAGAATCGCGTGAATGCCTGCCGCGCTTCACTTTGGTCCGGTTCCGTGTTGCGGCCGTCTTTCAGCGCTCGCTTCGCTGAATCCCAATACGGCCACGGATACTGCGCATCCACGCCGGGCAAAAGTATAGTCCTGGTTTGATCCGCCCACAACAGAGTTGGGGGTTAGCGTATGGCCGCGCGGCTTTTCTTTGAGAAAACTACTTAATCTTTATATTCCAGAATATCGGCAGGCTGGCATTCGAGCGCCTTACAGATCGCGTTCAGCGTCGATAGCCGGATCGCTTTTGCCTTGCCGTTTTTCAAGACGGAAATATTGGCCATCGTGATGCCGACGTTATCGGCGAGCTCGGTGACGCTCATTTTCCGCTTCGCCAGCATCACGTCGATGTTAATAATGATTGCCATGGTGGTTCGTTACACCGTTAGGTCGTTTTCGGACTTCATGTCCACGGCATTCTGCAAAATCCGTTCAAACATCGCCGCCGCAGTGGCAATCACGATCGAGCCGAAGGTGATCAGGACGCCCATGAAGACCCCGCCTGCCCGATCGTCTGAGTTGTTAAACATGATGATGATTTCTGCCACCGCAACAAAACCAATGATGGTCATGGCGCAATATTTTATTGTCCGCAAAGCCTTCACGGCCGCTGGCGAGAAAATCTT
>DATEME010000038.1:0-1386 GCA_035275865.1 Candidatus Acidiferrales bacterium
GAGGTGATCGAATAAATCTGCTGCACCGCGTCATGTCCGCTAATGGGATGGCCCGGCCGTGCTCCCGCCCTGCAAGACGTAAGGTCTTGCGGGGGATTAAGAAGCACAAGGAGCACGTCCCATGTCACACAAGTCCGCACCACCCACCGTCAGTACGATCGGCATCGATCTCGGTAAGAATAGCTTCCATCTTGTCGGTCTCGATCAACGCGGGGCGATCGTTTGGCAACTCAAATGCTCGCGCGCTCAACTTGAGCGCCGGCTCGCCAACATTCCGTGCTGCTTGATCGGCATGGAAGCATGTTCCGGAGCGCATTACATCGCTCGCCAGCTTGCCGCGCTTGGACACGATGTTCGTTTGCTCCCGGCACAATACGTGAAGCCGTTCCTCAAAGGTCATAAGAACGACTACCGCGATGGCGAGGCGATTGCGGAAGCCGTGCAGCGGCCAACCATGCACTTCGTGGCGATCAAGACGCCGGAGCAGATGGACCTGCTGGCTCTGCATCGCGTGCGCTCGCGCCTCGTAGGCCAGCGGACGGGGGCGATCAATCAAATCCGCGGCTTCCTGATGGAGCGCGGCATCATCGTGCGGCAAGGTGTGGTGCCGTTGCGCAGGGCGTTGCCCGACATCCTGAGCTCAAATACGGGCGCGTTGTCGCCAAGAATAGTCAATCTCATCGCCGAGCTGGTCCAGGACTGGCGTCGATTGGACGAGCGCATTGCAGCAGTGTCGGCTGACATCGAATCGCTCGCGGAACAGGATGAGGCTTGCCAACGGGTGATGACAGTGCCGGGGGTTGGCCCGATCATCTCCAGTGCCGTGGTGGCGGCGATCGGCAATGGCGCAGGCTTCACGCACGGACGCGACTTCGGCGCCTGGCTGGGGCTCGTACCGAAGCAGGAGTCGACCGGGGATCGCACGATCCTGGGCAAGATCTCCAAGCGCGGTAACAAATATCTGCGGACACTGTTCGTGCAAGCCGCACACGTCGTGCTGGCGCGGCGGCCAAGTGCGGCGATGCGGGGATTGTGGCCTTGGATCGAGCAGGCATCGAAGCGGCTGCACCGCAACATGCTCGCGATCGCGCTCGCCAACAAGCTCGCCCGCATCGCCTGGGCGGTTCTCGCACGCGGACGCTCCTATCAGCCGAGGATCGTCGCGATCTAACATCAAACTAGGAAACAAAGACTGAGTAACTTCAATATCGACAGCTTTCCCGCCGAGGTCTGCGAGATGGAATGGAGAGATGGACGAACGGTCTGCCCGGCGCAACCAAGAGACTGGGTGCCATAATGGCCCTTCGAGGTCTTTCCGCTAGTCAGCCTCGGATGCGCGCGGATACCCATGATGGCCCGGAGCAAATTGCTCCACTTCAGAGGCCT
>DATEME010000039.1:0-11326 GCA_035275865.1 Candidatus Acidiferrales bacterium
CCCGCCATCAATGTGGTGCTGACGGCGCCCATGCCGGGCGTCAAGATGCCGAGTTTGCCTTTTGGCGGAGCTATGCTGACAGGCCTGCGCATTCGAAGTGCTCTCCTTTTACCGAGTAAGTTGCGGAAACATGATCGGGCATTGCGCAGCGGTTTGCAAGGCACGATTTACGCTGCATATTGTAGAACAATGTTTTACAATACCTGACTATGAGAATTGCTAAGACTGTTTGTATCACCCTACCGCCTGACTTGCTGAAAAAGGCTCAGAAAGTCGCTGCGCGCGAGCATCGAACGATGAGTGAACTCTTTCGAGAAGCGCTGCGGCATTACATGAATGAGGGGGCGCGAGGCGACCGGATTGCGGAGAGTGGACTTGCGGAACAACCAGCCTCAGCGGAAAGCGCGTCGAGCGTGATTCATTCATTTCGGATGGAGAAGACCGAGAAGTGAAGCTGGGAAACAGGAGAAATGTAGAAACCATTCGCAGCCGCACAAAGCAGGTCCACCGCTGCGGTGCGGAGAGGCTCAGAACAAAACGCGGACTAAGCCCCCTGCCAGCGGAAATCAGTTTGGCGTGGGTTTTTCGGCGTGGTCGATTACCAGAATATTCACTTCGGCGGTCTCGGATTTCAGTTCGAGGCCAAGGGTTTCTCTTAGCGCCGTAGCAAGCGACGGCAGTGGCGAGCCGAACGCCGTGTCGCCCGCCCATTTGAGAAACAGATTGTAGCTACCTTCAAGGTTTGTTTTGTCGACAACTGGGCGACCAACGATCGGGCTTAGCAGATTCGCCAGATTTGAAACGGCGCCGGCTACCGGCAATTCGTGGCAGGCGCGATTCTCTTCGGGGCATGGTCCAAGAGAGTTTCCGTAAAGCGGCGGATCAGTCTTGGGATCATATGGTTTCCCTTTGAAGCCTCCCTTCGCAATTACAAGCGCGAAGACGGGCATGTCTCTCCTGTCCCGGTGAACAGCGAGCTCGAAGCGGTCAGCAAGAAGGGTTTGCATCATCTGACGAGCCTGATTGCTGGTGGTGTTCGCAGGCATAGTGGCTTGCACATCGTAGTTGTTGGGGCCGCCGGGCGCGGCGCCACCCCAGTCCGGAAGATTCAGAATTTGCGGGAACTCGCCGAGATTATAGGCGAACGAAATAAGGGCTTTCAAATTCGCGCACTGATCCGTGAGCCTACCGGGAGAAATTCGTATTCCTACGCTGAAGTTGCGATCCCCCGGAACAAGCTCCTTGATGGAGACTGCGTCAAAGCTGAGTCCGCCGTTAGTTTGCGGCGATTGATCCTGAGCTTTGCTATCCAGCGAGGGGAGGAGCAGGGCGACGACGGCGACGCAAAGTGAAACTTGCACGAACGGTGAGCGCCAACTCATGATGCCTCTCTGATGTGGTGAATACTTCTCACTTTCTCGACTCACTGATGTCGACAGGAATCCATTTGGTTGCAAATCAGTGTCGGGAGGCGAAGCCGCCAATCAGGAGATTGGCGTTCCCGGGAAAGACAGCCAAATTGTCGCGCGTTGCGGCCGGAAGAAACGCGTTTGGCCCGTGCGTTTGCTGCCGAAATTGATACAGTGAAGGGCAGAGGACAGTCATTTCTGCCATGGAAACGTCAGGGGCGAGCGGTCGGCCGGCAACGTGGAAGAGGCTGCTGGCGTTCGCCACAATTTACTGCGTATGGGGATCGACTTTCCTGGCGATTCGCATTGGCGTGCAGGAAGTGCCGCCGTTTTTGCTCGCGGCGATGCGGTTTCTGGTTGCGGGGCTGCTGCTCTACGGATGGCTGATCGTGCGCGGGGAACGGTCGCCGCGCGCGCGTGAGTGGGGATCGGCATTTCTGTTAGCGATCTGTATCTTCGTTCTGGACTACGGATTCGTTTTCTGGGCCGAACAACGCGTACCTTCCGGAATTACCGCGGTGATGCTGGCGACGATTCCCGCGTTCACGGCCCTCTCAGAGATCATTTTCCTGCGAACTCAGAAGCTCACGTTGCGGTTGGCGGTGGCGCTGCTGATTGGGATATGTGGCGTGGTGGTATTGATGAGCCATTCGTTGCTGTTGGGCGGAGCGCCGATTCAGGCGGCGGGCGCGGCTGCGCTGATGGTTTCGGCGATGAGCTGGTCGGTGGCGTCGGCGCTGATGCGGAAGCTGCCGCTGCCGGAATCGAAGGCGATGAGTTCCGGGGCGCAAATGCTTGCCGGAAGCGTGCTGCTGGGAATTATTGCGGCTGCGCTGGGGGAGTTTCGCGGGTTTCATTTTGCGAGCGTGTCGCGCGCGGCGTGGTTTGCGCTGGCGTATTTGATCGTGTTCGGATCGATCATCGCGTATACGGCATACGTTTGGCTGATTCATCATGAATCGCCGACGAAGGTGGGCACGTATGCGTATGTGAATCCGGTAATCGCCGTGCTGCTAGGGTATTTCTTCGCAGGCGAGTCGCTTGGGTTGCGGACGATTTTGGGAACGGCGCTTGTGCTGGTAAGCGTCTTGGTGATTACGACGACGCGGCGGAAGAAAAGCGTCGTTGCGCCCGCGGTAGCAAACGAGGAGTCGGTGGCGTGATTTCCCGTCCGTTCAATAGCGGCGCTGACTCTATTTGTTGTAGCTCGTACATTTAGCATCACCGCGATTTATAGCATACGGTAAACATTGTATTAACCGGGCCACGACACTACAGGATTGACCGTACAGACCGAAAGGCCGCGCATCGTCGACAATATCGCCTGAGTTTTTGTCGATCGAACGCTGCGGCATCCAGCAGTTTGCCGCTTCCTAAGGAGCCTACTGATGACGCGAACCGGTTTATTTCTTCTTGCGGGAATTCTGATCACCGGAACCGCATACGCGCAATCGCAGTCGCAACCTGGCACTCAAGCCGGGGCTTCGGCCTCGAGCAGCACGTCAGTCGAAGCAAGCCGATCGAGCGGCGTGCAAGCCGGAAACAGCTCTTCGTCCGGCGCTTCGGCGCAGCATAACGGAACGCAGGCGGGTCTGTCCGGTGCGGGAAACAGTTCAGCCAGTGCGAGCAAGAGCGGAGTGCAAGCCAATAACAGCGCAGCGCATTCTTCGTCTGCAAAGAATTCACATGCGTCGGCCAACTCTGCGTCGAACTCGACCATGGGCGCAACGCTCGTGCATCCAATCGACGCGAAGAAGAACAAGCCGGGCGATCCGGTAGTGGCGAAAACCACGCGCAAGTCGAAGGCTCCCGATGGCACGATGTTGCCGAAGGGAACTGAACTCGAAGGACATGTGACGAAAGCGCAGGCGCGGTCGAAGAGCGAGTCCGAGTCGCAACTGGGCGTTGTGTTTGATAAGGCGAGAATGAAGGACGGTCGGGAAATTCCCATGAACGCGACCATTCAGGCCATGGCGGCTGCGCAGAGCGCCGCTTCAATGGCGGCCAATGCGGACGACGCCGGAATCAGCGGCGGCTCGATGGCCGGAGGTGGCGGCGGGGCTCGCGGCGGTTTGGTAGGCGGAGGCGGCGGGCTGGGTGCGGTCGGCGGGGCTACTTCTACGGTTGGGGCTGCCGCTGCGCCGGTGAGTAACGTTGGCGGCACCGCGGGTGGCGCACTCGGTTCGACGGCGAACGTCGCCGGCGGTGCGTCGCACGGCGCCGTGGGCGGGTTGAACGCAACGGGCCAGTTGATGTCAAACAGCGAAGGCGTCTTCAACATGCAAGGCTTGAACTTGGCGTCGTCGGCGTCGAGCGCGACAGAGGGTTCGCTCATTACTTCGTCGAGCCGCGATGTGCATCTCGATAGCGGTACGCAATTGCTGCTCAGCGCTGCAGGCAGTGCGAGCGCTGCGGCGGGTCACTGATCTGCGCTCTCCCATCTTCGCGGCAGCAACGGCGCTTTGCTGCCGCGAGGATGGGTAAGCCGATTCTGGCCTGCAATCTGGTTCGGTCTAGTCTGCCAACAGGGGCCGCAGAGCTTCAGTGAGCATGGCCGCACCGCCGGCTTTTGAAACAACCAAATCGATGCCTGTGGCAGCGGCTAAGCTCTTTCCGACAAAATCGTCGTAAAGTGTGAAGATAACAATTCGCACTTTAGGTAGCAGTGTCCTCAGAACGGCAGCGGCTTCGACCCCATTCATCTGCGGCATCAGGAGATCCATCAAAATCAGGTCAGGGTGTTTTGCTACTGCGGTGTCGATCGCCTCACGGCCATCGGCAGCTTCGCCACAGACCTTCACGTCTGTACTGCTGCGTAGGAACGCCCGTAGTGCGCCTCGGATGTTGGGGTTGTCATCAACAATTAATACGGTTTTCACGCAAACCCTTATCGAAAGCCTGGTCGGATCGCGGACACGCGCTATCAGGGCTAGTGTCCAGTACAATCCACTTGGCCTAATCTGCGAACTACCTGCTGGGGCGGGGTAGCGGAACTTTGGTCAGGTCACAAGCGACGGCCCCTCTGGCTGAGCAGGAACACAACACTCAGACAGGAGAGTTCCGAGATGATCGGAATACAACGTGAAGATCAAGATGCGAGCCTCGGGGTTCGCATTCTTGATAGCAGAAGCAGCTTCGAGCCCATTTATGACCGGCATTGAAAGGTCCATTAAAACCAAATCTGGTCGTCGTTCTTGTGCTTTCTTGATCGCCTCTGCTCCATCTCTCTCTCGCCGAATCGCAGACCTGAATTCCCATTGTGTCCTCAACGAATGCGCGAAGCGCAGCGCGCATGTTCAAGCTATCGTCTACCACTAAAACGTACCGTGGCTGGATGGGCATTTGGGTGTCCATATTGCGCCATAGGTGCAAAGTTCTGGTCAATACTGCCTGCACTTGACTTCCCGTTCAGGTCGATTCTGCAGCGACGGCCGCTGTGTCGGAAAACCCACACAACTAGATAGACTGTCGTGTTTTAGCGAGGGGCACTACAACGCCGTGCAAACATAGAGCTCGAAGACCTTCTCAGGCGACAGGTCCTCTAGACGCACTCCTTCAGCATGCGCCGGTGCGCTGGCGAGCGCTATTGCGCGGGTTGCTGGGCCAGTGCGGGGGGCGCTGCGGCCGGGACCGCAGCCGACGGCGTCGTGGCGTCGATGGAAGCGCCATTGACAACGATTTCGACGCGGCGATTGCGCTGGCGGCCTTCCGGCGTGTCGTTGGACGCCACCGGATCGGCTTTGCCGAGTCCTTTTGCAGTGATCGACGATGCAGGGACGCCCTCCTGCGCAAGAAAATCGCGGACGGAGGCGGCGCGCTGCTCGGAAAGCTGCTGGTTGTAGTCGTCGCTGCCGACGCTATCGGTGTAGCCCTCGATCTGCAACGTCAACCCCGGATGCGCGAGCAGAATGCCCGAAATTTTTGCCATGGTTTCCCGCGCACCGGGTTTTAGTGTGTAGCTACCGGTATCGAAGAGCACATCGGACATGTTCACGATGAGTCCGCGGGCCGAGTCGTTGGTTTGCAAAATGGAATTCAGTTGCGCGAGAAGCTGCTTGCGGAGATCGGCCTTCTCGGCGTCCGCTTTCGCGGCGGCTTCGCGAGCCTGTTGAGCCTCAGCTTCGGCAGCCTGTTTTTGCGCGAGAGCATCCTGTTTCTGCGCAAGAGCGGCTTGCTGTTCGGCCAACGCAGCTTGGCGCGCCTGTTCAGCCTCTGCTTTGGCCTGCGCTGCTTGTGCGGCTTCCGCTAACGCTTCCTGCTTCGCACGTTCTGCGTCGGCCTTTGCAGCTTCGGCTTGCTGCCGCGCTTGTTCGGCGGCCTCGAGCTGAGCGGCTTCGGCCGCGGCTTCGGCGCGAGCTTTCGCGGCGCGCTCTTCGGCAGCTTGTTTTTCGGCGGCGGCCTGCGCTTGCGCGTCCTCTTCGGCCTTTTTCTTCACGGAGATTACGCGGGCCTCTTCCGCCGTCTGGATTGCATCGCGGGACATGGCAATGACGGCCGTTTTGTCGCGCTTCTGCCGGTAGGCTTCTTCGGCGGACTGCAGCTGCTGGCTCGCCTTTGCGATGACATCGGCGGCGTATTGTGAGGCGTTCGCGTTGTTGGCGATGCGGACGGCGTTGCGCGCCTCGAAAAGTTCGGTCGGCGTCTTGCGGTCGATGCCGAAGATCAGATTATCGATTTTCGTGTTGGAGGAAGAATAAGCGCCCTGCGGGAGAAGTTGATAGGTGGCGCTGATGTTTTCGGCGCCGGGCATTTCGCTATTTTCGAGGACGACCTCATTTCCGGGTTGCGTTACGGCGAAATATGGTTCGGCGGTGACGGCCACGGCAAAAATCTGCATGTCCGTCATAGCTTTCACTTCGCCGTTGCCGTTCTTAAGCTGGAGTTCTCCGAGATTGACGGCGCGCCCTTCGGGCGAAACGGCCCAGACGACGTACGTGAGGTATTCGAACCCAAACTTCGTCGCGTCTTCCATGTTTTGGAATTTGGCGTCGATCTCGACGCGGTTGCCTTTGTTTTCGACGTTGGCCTCGCCGACGCCTTGGGGCATCAAGCCTGTTCCGCGGAGGGGAACTTTGATTGTGCCGGTGCCGCGCCGGAACGTGATGGCCTTAGCCGTGCGCGAGACGCCTGGATTGGCTGCTGCGGCCGTTGGCGCGGTTTGAGCCTGCGCTGTCGCACGCGGTGTCGTCAGGCCCAGCACCGTGACAATCCCGAGACAGAGAATCGGAACTGATCGGCGCGTGCGTGACGTTGCATTGATTAGAGCGTTGAAGGGCATGGGATCGAGCTCCTTTTTGTCAGTATTCCCCTGGTTTTGTTCAGGTTAGCAAAATCGGAGGCAGGGAAGCGGGACCGCGGGAGAGGCTTTGCGGAAGTGATTATCTGTACGGAGGGACAGGCTCGAACTACTTGACACTCGGTTCTGCGTTGATACAATTGTTATAACGCAGAGTGGAGGCGCACAATGTTGGAATTGAAGGTGCGAAAGATTGGGAATTCGCTTGGCGTTGTCTTGCCAAAAGAAGTTGTGAACCGGCTGAACACTGGCGAAGGCGAACGGCTTTTCCTTCTGGAGGGTCCCGATGGCGTGTACCAGCTCACGCCGTACGATCCCGGCTTTGAGAAGAAAATGGAGCAGGCGGAGGATATTATCCGCCGCTACCGCAACACTCTTCACGCGCTCTCCAAGTGAACGAACCCATCTGGATTGAGAAACACGAAGCTCTCGCGCTTCACAACCGCCTCCTTGCTCTGGATGGCGGGGCGGCGGGTGTCCGCGACGAGGGACTGCTGGAATCGGCGCTCGCCCGCCCAAAGCAACTCTACGCCTACGGCGATGATCCCTCGATCATCGATATGGCAGCCGTCTATATGGCTGGAGTTGTTCGCAACCATCCCTTTGTCGATGGCAACAAGCGCACAGGTTTCGTTGTTGGCGTGCTCTTTCTTGAGCTAAACGGCTATCGATTTCGCGCGAGCGAAGGTGAGGCGACGCAGGCAGTATTGGATTTGGCCGCAGGGCGGATCGATGACGCGGCGCTGGCCCGCTGGCTTGACGCAAATGCAAGCCGAGTCGTCTAAGAACCTGCGGCGGGCTATTGGTGCGCGGCAGCGAGGCGGCTGCTGCGCCGGCCGAAAAGGCCGTAGAGAGTGAGACCAAGGCCGCTCAGGAAGAGCAGCGGCGCCAAATAGCTCGTCACGAACGAACTGACAGCGACGGGAATGTGCATTGCGCTATAGCCGCCCGAAAAATACTGAATCACGGCCGCGAGCAGCATGTAAAGCAAACCGCGCCTCACCAGGCTTCGCTTCGCTGGCTGGGCCGCGCGCGCCTTTGCGTGTTGCGTGCCGCCTTCGGCGCCGGGAAGGGTTTCGCGGCATGAAGGGCATTGAGTCGCCGTTCGCAAAACCGACAGCCCGCAAAACGGGCACTGGCGAATCGCGTGTGCCATCGAGCCCGAGGGCGTTTCTCGGAAAGCCATTTGAGTATGCACTCCTTTGCGGTGCCGCTTTGTCTTAATTTTAGCAAGCATTGATGCACCCGATTTGCAATTCGTGCGCGATTTGCGGAAACGATCACCAGTACGCCCGGTCAGGTCGTACAGGTGTGCAAATCTGCACTGTTGGGTAATTGCGCCGCACACGCAGACCTCACTACAGTGAGCTGTCATTAGCCCTTCGGAGCTATCTATCCTCTCGAGCGAAGGAGTTGCCATGTGGAATAAACCAGCGGAAGTCGAAACACCGAGCACTCGTCCGGCGCAGGGAAGCGGTTTTGCCGCGACACCCGCGGCAATGCGGCCGACGGTGCCGACGGCACGGAATATGTCATGCCTGGGATCGGGCCTGGAGATAAAGGGCACGATTACGGGTTCGGAAGATCTGCAGATCGACGGCAAAGTTCAAGGCCCTATTTCGTTGCACGGCCAAAAGCTCACGATTGGGCAGACCGGAAAAGTGCAATCGGAGATTTCGGCGCGCGACGTGATTGTCTACGGCGATATCACAGGAAATCTTCAGGCGCAGGACCGCGTCGAGATCAGAAAGGATGCTTCCGTCGTCGGCGACATTAAAGCGACCCGGATCAGTATTGAGGACGGCGCGTACTGCAAGGGCCGGATCGAGATTGATCGGGGCAGATCACACAGCGCTTCGGCGTCAGAACCGGAAAACATTACCGCATTGGTTCCCGTCGCGGCCAACTGAACGCCTGCGTTGAGCCGGCGATCATTTCATCTCGCAGCTCTCCGCCCTTCAGCTGGAGCGCTTGGGCGAATCTCTGCCGCAACCGCGCGGCCATAGCGGTGAGGCGACCGTCACTGTACGCTGGCTTTTCGTACCCACGTTTCAGGGGTTTGCAGAGGTGCGCTAGGCCGTATCGCGTTTGAGAGCTTGTAAGAGTTGCCTCGGTCCGCAACGCACCAACTTTTTCCTGACAGGCTGCCGTTAGAGGTCTTAACCCCCGCAATCTTCCCCAATGCGTCCGTCGCGCTTGCTAGGCAATCCGTACCCGGCGAAAATGTATTCGCCAAGAGTTTCATTTCGACACATTGCCGCTTTGCCGTAAGAAAACCCCTGCGTTATCAATCGGCTGAATGCGCAAACAATTTGGCTCCCCATTTGCATCCCTGCGATTTGGGAAGAACCAAATGGACAGCGGCTACTACGCAGCATTCACCGGACTCGCAGCGCGCATGCAGGCGCTCGATCTCGTCGCCAATAATCTTGCCAACGTGAACACGACGGGCTTTCGCGGCCAATTCGAATATTATGTGGCATAGCCATTCCAAGCTATGCAGCTTTAATCGGGAGCGTAGGGGCGCGAGCCTGCCACGCGATCAAATCAATTCAGTTTCAGGCGTTTCATTAAACGAGGAGGGCGCAAACCTGATCCAGTACCAAAACGCATACACGGCCGCCTCGCGCGTAGCAAGCGTAGTCGCGAGTCTTTATCAGACGGCCATCAACATGGTCCCGGCCGTTTAGTGGGTGGCACAGCCACTCCTAGCCGTGCAGAGGGGGGTACAGACCGGTCGCTCTAGTGGCCGACTAGCCTTGTAGTCGGGCGCGTTGGTTTTATGTGGTAGCGCTGCCATCTTGGCGGCGCGTTTGTAGCTCAGGTCCGCATTTTGGACCCGAGGCCGTTCGATGATTGACGGCTGTCGCCCAACTGTCGCGCGGCCGCCCCCATTTCACAACGTAGGGGCGCATACTGCTGCACTGTGCGCGCCATAATCGCGCCAAGGGCCGTGGTTTCGTAGCGACCGGCTTTTTAACCGGTCACCGCTCAAACGCCGCTCAATGTTCGCGGAGCCTCTGAGCCGTTGGTTTTCTCTGCGACCTCTATTGTGAAGGATTTCGATTTTAGTTTCAGAGGGACGCCGAATTTAAAGGGAACAGATCTCATGAGTATCCGAGTCAACCCAAACATCATCCCCGACATGATCGCCGGCCTCGCGCAGACTCAGCAGCAACTCAACCAAGCGGATCAGCAAATCGCATCCGGCCGCACGATCAACCAACCGTCCGATAATCCCGCTGGCACTGCGGCCCTCATCCTTACTCACGCCGCGCAAAACCAAACAGACACCTTCACCGCCAACGTCAACGATCTTCAGGATCGCCTCCAGACAGCCGATTCGGCATTGAGCTCTGCCGTCACTGCCGTGAATCAAGCGATCTCGCTCGGAGTCGAAGCCGGAAGTTCAAACCTCACAAACATTGACCGCCAAGCCATCGGGAGCCAACTTCCGGCATTCAACAGCAACTCGTCTCTATAGCGAATACGGCGTATTCGGGTACGTATTTGTTCGGAGGCTCCCTGGTGGAAACTACGCCCTTCACTCTCGAGTCGACATCCCCTAATGGGGTCGCCTATAACGGAAATAGCTCAACTGTATCTGTGGAAATCAACAACGGCGAAAACGTAGCCAGCAATGTCCCCGGCGATCAGCTCTTTCTGAACCCATCGGGGAGCCTATTGGGCGCGATTCAGGGGTTAATCACGGCAATCCAAAATAATTCTGGCATCGGGGCTGCCAGTGTGGCGTTGGGGACTGCGGCCAGCGTCTTCAACGGCCAGCGTGTGGCCTATGGTTCGTCGCTAACCCAACTGCAATCGGCGGGGAATTTTCTTTCCAACGAGCAAACTCAACTCGCAACGCAGGAGAACAACATCGACGCCGCTGACCTCGCGAAAGCCTCATCGAACTTCAGCCAAGCCAGCGTCGCCTACCAGTCCCTAATCGAAGCCGAAGCCAACATATTGAAATTGCCGAACTTATTGACGTTCTTGCAGTAGGGGCGCCGCCTTTCACTAACGCACCCAACATCATCGTCCAATTCCAACTCCCAACTCCATCCCTGCTTCCGCCGACTTACCGGCGACTCGAACAGAGAAATGGCATTGCGCGAAGCCCGTACCTCGCGCCCGCACCATCCGGAGCGGCGCCCCGGGCCATCGCGGATCGCGACACTAGTGTCGCGATCCACCCCCCAACCTCCCACCGCCCATCCCGCATACTGAATATTATATGTTCTTGGTTCTGAGAGCATTGATGCGGAGCGTGGTTCTGGGGGGATGCTTTCATGGACAAAATGGCCGAGGCGTATCCGTGCTGCAGCGTGTCGGAAACAGAGATTACAAGTTATGTCACAAACACACGCAAGCGGTACGGTGCTTGTGAGCGGCAGCGCAGAAAGCGCTGTCGTCCGTTATGCGAAACGACGTAAATCGAATGCACGAACCTCACCAATGCCCGCGGGGCCGTGCTAGGGCCCTTGTTTTGTTCCGAGCGGCCAGACGGGCGATGTCGGCCTGGGCGGAACGCACGCGTTGTGTTGAATGGAGTTCTTTGGGTTTACCGCACAACCGCTGCCCGATACGACCTCCCGTCTCGTTATGCGCCTTACCAAAC
>DATEME010000040.1:0-12760 GCA_035275865.1 Candidatus Acidiferrales bacterium
CCGTGAAACTTGACCATCATCAGCTCGTCTTCCGGCCGAATCGGGCGGATCAACACCGCGCTTCCCGATTTTGTCCGCCACTCGCGCACATATTGAGTGGGATAGGGCCGGATTGCAGGCTTCGGCAGCTCCTCCGGCCGCGTTTCGCGCGAATGCAACACCACGCGCGCATCCAGCGCACAAACCCCATTCGCGGACGCAAGCAACGGATTGATATCGATCTCCTTAATCCACGGCTGCTCCATAATCAAACGACTGAACCGCACCAAGATCCGCTTCAGCAGATCGATGTCAACCGCCCCGCGCCCGCGAACCCCTTTCAGCGCTCGATAAATGCGCGTCTGCTCCATCAGGCGTTGCGCCAGCGTCGTATTCAACGGTGGCAGGGCCAGCGCGCGATCGCGATAAACCTCCACCAACTGCCCGCCCGAGCCAAACAGCATCACGGGGCCGAATTGCGGATCGACGCTGCTCCCAACGATCAGCTCGTAGCCATCGAGCCGCACCATCGGCTGCACCGTCACGCCCTGGAACTTCTCCGCCCCAGCTCTCTCACGCACCGCCGACTCGATCTCACGATACGCGGTCCGCACCTCCTGCTCGTTTGCGAGATTCAGCTTCACTCCGCCGACGTCCGTCTTGTGCGTGATAGTTTCCGAATGCACCTTCAGCACAGCGGGAAATCCCACTGCTCGGGCGAGCTGTGCCGCTTCGTCTTCTGACCGCGCTATGCGGGTATCAATGGTAGGAATGCCGTAAGACGCGAGAATCTGCTTCGATTCGAATTCCGTCAGCAGAACACGCCCGCTGTTTCGCACATTTTCAAAAATCTGCGTGGCGGTCTGGCGTGACCGATCCTGTTCGCTCACGTCCTCCGCAAGGCTCGGCGTCTCGTAAATCCCGCGCAAATTGTAGGCGTGCCGCCACATGTAGCAGAATGCCCGCGCCGCCGTATCGGGATAACCGAAGGTCGCAACTCCCGCCTTCCTGAGTTCATCCTCCCCCGCCGCGACGAGTTTTCCTCCCATCCAACTCGCCAGCACAGGTTTCTTCGAACTGTGCGCGTACGGCTTCAGATGCTCCGCCGCTTGGGCCGGGTCCGTCATTCCCTGCGGCGCCAAAATCGCGAGCAGACCGTCGCTATTGGGGTCGCGCATCGCGATTTCAAACGCTCTTGCGTACTCTTTGGGCCCGGCATCGCCGAGCACATCGATCGGGTTCGCATGGCTCCAATTCGGTGAAAGGAATCCGTTCAGCGCTTGCACAGAGGCTTCCGAGATTTGCGCCAGCTCGCCGCCATTCGCGATGAGAGAGTCCGTGGCAAGCACACCGGGCCCACCTGCGTTCGTCACAATCGCCAGCCGCGGGCCTTTGGGACGCGGTTGGCATCCCAGCGTTTCAGCCATGTAGAAGAGATCGGAGATGCTGTGGACACGCAGCACGCCGCATCGGCGAACCGCCGCGTCGAACACCTCGTCGCTGCCGGTCAACGCGCCGGTGTGCGATGTCGCCGCACGCGATGCCGCCTCGGACCGCCCCGCTTTGATCACAATAATGGGTTTTCGCAGCGCCACTTCGCGAGCCGCGGAAAGAAAAGAGCGCGCATCGCCGACGGACTCCAGATACAGCAAGATGCTGTGCGTGTTTGGGTCTTCGCCGAAATAATCGATCAGGTCGCCCCAGCCAACATCCAGCATCGATCCCGTCGAAACAATCGCGCTGAAACCCACGTGCTCTTGCAAACTCCAATCCAGAATAGCCGTTTCGAGAGCACCGCTCTGGCTCAGGAACGCGACGCTTCCCGGCATCGCCATATCGTGCGCAAACGTTGCGTTGACGCCCACAACCGGGTTCATGATCCCGAGGCAATTTGGTCCGATCACGCGCATCTTGCTGCCGCTCAATCGTTCGCGGATTTGCTGTTCGAGCCGCGCTCCCTCCGCTCCTCGCTCCTTGAATCCAGCCGAGATCACCACGGCGGCGCCCACGCCGGATTTCACGCATTCGCCGATCACTTCCGGAACCGTTACGGCAGGAGTGATCACGACCGCCAGATCGACTTTTTCCGGAAGCTCCGCCAAATCCGCATAGCAGCGCAAACCCAAAACTTCTCTGTGCTTTGGATTAACGGCGTAGAGTCTCTCCCGGCACGCGCCGCTCTTCAGGTTCGCAATCACCGTCCGGCCGACGCTTCCCTCGCGCCCGGTCGCGCCAATCACCGCAATCGATTGCGGCGCAAACATCCTGCTGAGCCCCGAACGCCTGTTCATAGAAATCCAGTTCCTCTTCCCGGGAATGCAACCGGACGACCCTCGACCTTACATCAGGGGATAGGCTTCCATCCACTTGCGAATACTGTCTGGCAGGCGACTGAACTGCTCAAAGAAGAAGCGCTCGCGGCTTTGACTAGCGCCTTGAATGACAACGCGGCAGTAGACGGAACCCGAGTAAATCCAAACTTTCCAATCTTTCTCGTTTGCGCTGTCGCCGATACAACCTCGAACGACGCCTTCGACGTTATGCCTCGTCTCAGCGTCGGATATTTCGTTCAGCTCGATCGAAATCGCCAACCAGCGCTCCTGAAGACGACCGCGTCCGCTCGCCACGGCCCCGATCGTTTTGAATAGAAACCACCTTCACATCTTAAAAAGATCTTGGGCGGCGATTCTGTGATGCAGATCACCGGCGTATCCACGGAACGACCCGGAGGTGTGGCAGACGGCGGTCTGCGCCTGAAAAACCGCTAGCCTCGGCGGGAGCTTCGAATGTTATTCTAGCGGCTCGCGAAATTACTCCGATTGCGGACATCCATGCCACGAAAGCTCATCGTAGCCATTGACGGCCCCGTGGGTTCGGGAAAGAGCACGCTCGCCCGGCGCGTGGCCGCTATGCTGGGTTATATCTACATCGATACGGGCGCGATGTACCGCGCCGTCGCTCTAAAATCCATGCGTAACAAAATCGGGTTGGATGACGCCTCGGCGGAAAAACTCGTCGCGCTCGCCCGCGCCACGCGCATTGATTTGCGCGCCATGGACGGCTCTCAGCAGGTGCTGCTCGATGGCGAAGACGTCACGTCCGCGATCCGGACTCCCGAAGTGGCCCAGGCCGCCTCGAAAGTAGCCGTGAATCCCGGTGTGCGTCACGTTCTCGTTGCGGAACAGCGCCGCGCCGGTGAAGCGGGCGGCGTTGTAATGGAAGGACGCGACATCGGCACGGTCGTCTTTCCCGATGCGCAGCTTAAGATTTTCCTCACCGCGTCGCCTGAAATCCGCGCGCAGCGCCGCTGGCGCGAACATCAGCAAAAGGGCGATTCCATCGACCTCGCCCGCACGCTCGACGAAATCCACGAACGCGACCGGCGCGACCGCGGACGCACTACGTCGCCGCTCGTTCAGGCCGAAGACGCTGTGCTCGTCGATAGCACTGCAATGGAAGCCGAAGAAGTGGCCCGCCTCGTCGCCATGCTCGCCCGCGAACGCGAATCCGCTGCCGTAGCGTAGCGATCCCGACAGCGCAACGACGCCGAACAGCATTCAGGCTGCATCGGATTACGACCATGGTATAATGACCATAGTGAGAAGGAGCCAAAGTGAAGAAAATTGCGGCAGGGGTTTTTAAGGCAAAATGCCTGGCCATCATGGACGAAGTCCAAGCAAAGCGCCAGCCGGTCGTCGTAACAAAGCGCGGCAAGCCAATTGTGAAAATCGTTCCGGCCACTTCGGAAAAAGATGAGATTTTTGGCTTCTATAAAGGAAAGGGGAAAATCCTAGGGGATATCGTCGGCCCTATTCTTACACCCGAAGAATGGGGCAGTCTTTATGATCCTGCTTGATACGCACATTGTCATCTGGCTTGCGCTTGAGCCGGACAAGTTGTCTAAGAACGCGGTCGCAACCATTCATAAGGCACGCAAAGGCTCGGTACCCCTCGCCATTTCCGACATTTCCTTATGGGAGATTTCTCTCGCGGCTCGCAAGAATCGTGCGCCCTTCAGCACTGGGTTGGGCCCTTTCCTGCAGGAAGTGGAAAACAGATTCCATGTCCTCCCTATCAGTGCGCGAACGTCTGACTTAGCCGCTGATCTTCCCAGCTCCTTCCCCAAAGATCCAGCGGATCGAATCATCGTGGGAACAGCCCTTTCAAATGGAATCCCATTGATCACGGCCGACTCGGCAATTCGCCGCACTCGCGTGGTCGAAACAATTTGGTAGCAGTGGTGGCACAAGCCCTCTCTCCTCAGTATCTTCATCATCACATCCCCGCCTCACAGAAACTCAAATGGTGTGCGCCTGTAGTACGATGCCCATTAGGACTCGCGCCAAGGCAAGCCGTGCCTGCAGCAAGCTCGAGCGCGATGAAAAAGGAGATCAAGAATGATCCGGAAGCGCATTTTCGCTTCGGCAGCGGTTGCAGCCTTGACGTTAATGCTCTTTGCCACGATGGGAATAGCTCAGACTAAACCTTCAACCAAACCAGCCTCACCTCAGAAGTCGGCTGCGTCCGCATCGGCTCAGAAACAGGCTTCACCGGCACCTTCCGCTTCTAAAAGCGGTCTCGTCGACCTGAATTCGGCGACGAAAGAAGAACTCCAGGCGTTGCCGGGCATCGGCGCAGCTTACTCGCAAAAAATAATCGACGGCCGCCCGTATAAGGCGAAGACAGATCTGGTACGGAAGAAAATCGTTCCACAGGCAACCTACGACAAGATACAAAGCCTTGTGATCGCGAAACAACCGAAGAAGCAGAGCTAGAGACGTCCCTACACGGTTGCACGCCGGCCGGGGCACTTCCATTGGGGTGCCCTGGTCGCGTATGCAGCGCTACGCTCCCACTTACTGGATTAAGTTCACCCCTTCACGAATTCCGCGTCCACCGTAATGTGGACCTCATCGCCCACCAGGACGCCGCCCGTTTCGAGCGCTGCATTCCACACAAGCCCGAAATCTTTGCGGTTAATCTTCGCCGTCGCTTCGAGCCCGATGCGCGTATTGCCCCACGGATCCTTCGCAGGCGCGGTAACGCTCTCAACGCTAAACACCACCGGCCGCGTCACGCCGTGAATCGTCAGATCGCCAGCGACCGAATACTCGTCTTCTGTTTTTTTCGAAATCTTCGTCGAGGCAAACGTCAGAGCCGGAAACTTCTCCACATCGAGAAAATCCGCGCTCTTCAGGTGCGTATCGCGCTGCGGTTCGCGCGTGTTGATCGAGGCAGCGTCAATCGACGCCTGTACCTTGGACTTCGTGTAATCGGCGTCGTTCAGTTCCAGTGCGCCGTTGATCCCGGCGAACTCGCCCTTCACGTTCGAGATCATCATGTGCCGCACTTTGAATTGCGCGTGCGAATGCGCCGTATCCATCTTCCAGGTAGCAGTCCCGGTTCCAGCCTGTGCAGCAGTGCCCATCGTCTTTCTCCTATGAAAAATATCGGCTAAGCTCAAGCCGGCGACGCGAACTAATTTGCTCCCCGGCGATTCCGTCTTCTCCCTGCGCTAGAGATGTTTCTAGACTTATCACCGATTCAGGAAAAATGCGTATTTTCGGCAAGTGCCCCAGCGCATAAGATCGTAACCTGCATATTTTCAGCAATATGCGTAAAAGCGGGGATCGGTTTGGCCGCCGGCTTTGTTTTCTAATCGGTGGCAATTCAGGTAAACTGCGGCCATGAAATCGATCCTATTGCTGGCCGCCGCAGGGCTGCTGCTCTCATTCGCAGCACTCTCTGGCGTCGCCCAAAATTCGGCGGCGAAGGCCGCCGAGAGCGCCACGGCGCGCCTACGGACCTTCCTCGCGGCCGATTGGAAATACTGGGTCGGCCAATATCCCGAAAACGCAACGCTGTTCGGCTACCCGGGCGAAAACAATCGGTGGACCGACTATTCTCCCGAGGCAATCGCTAGCCGCAACCAGCACCTCCATCAAAGCCTGTCGGAACTGGAAGCGATTCCTCGCAATGAACTGCCGACCTCCGAGCAGCTAAATTACGATCTCTACCGCGAGCAGTTGCAGATTACGATCGACGGCATCAAGTATCACGACGACGTATTCCCGCTCCAGACAGAATTCCCGACAAATCTCTACATGCCGATGAATCAAATGGGCGGCGTCCAGCAATATATCCCCGACGTCATCGCCCAGATGCCCATGGAGAAGGCATCGGATTACCGAGACCTGATCGCCCGCCTAAACGGCATTCCGACGGTGATCGATCAGAATATCGCGCTGATGAAAATCGGCATGGCGCAAGGATGGACGCCGCCGAAGATCACAATGCGCGACGTCGCTAAGCAAGCTGAGGCGCAAATCGTCCGCGACCCGATGGCAAGCCCGCTCCTCGCGGCATTCAAGAATTTCCCTGCTTCGGTTCCATCGGCAGAGCGCCAGCAGCTCACCGACGAGGTAAAAGCAGCCTACACGCAAAAAGTCGCCCCATCTTTCACGCGGCTGCGCGATTTTCTTGCAAACACTTACCTGCCCGCCTGCCGCGACACGGTCTCAGCCGGCGCGCTTCCCGACGGCGCGGATTACTACAAGTATCTGGTTCACTGGGAAACCACCACCGCCATGACGCCCGAACAGATTCATCAGACCGGGCTCGATCAGGTGAAACAAATCCGCGTCGAGATGAACAATCTGATCGACCAAACCGGCTTTCAGGGCACATTTGCCGATTTTGAAAAATTCCTAAATACGGACAAGCTCTTCGTCTACCCGAGCGCCGACGTCATGCTGCTGCACTACCGGGCGATCGCCAAAGAAGCCGATCCGCAGCTCGCGCACCTTTTTGGCCTGCTGCCACGTCTGCCTTACGGCGTGAAGGAAGTGCCGGCGGCATCCGCGCCTTCGCAAACTACGGCTTACTACGAACCCGGCTCGCCGATATCAGGCCGGCCGGGCTATCTTTTCGTGAACACCTACGATCTTCCATCGCGCCCAACCTGGGCCGTCGAAGATCTGGTCCTGCACGAAAGCGTCCCCGGCCATCACCTGCAGATTTCGCTCGCGGAGGAGATGCCGGACATGCCTGAGTTTCGCAAGCAGCTCGGATACACGGCATTTGTGGAGGGTTGGGCGCTCTATGCCGAAAGCTTAGGGCCCGAAATGGGCTTTTACGCCGACCCCCATTCGAAATTCGGCTATTTAAGCGCGCAAATGTGGCGTGCCGTTCGCCTCGTGGTCGACACGGGGGTTCACTCGGAAGGCTGGACGCGCGATCAGGCAATCCAATATTTTGAGGAAAATACGGGCCAACCGCACTTGAACTCAGTCGTTGAAGTGGATCGCTATATCGTCTGGCCCGGTCAGGCTCTCGGATACAAAATCGGCCAACTGAAAATTCTGGAGCTACGCCACGAAGCGGAGCAAAAACTCGGCGCCAAATTCGACGTTCGGAAATTCCACGACGCCGTCCTCGATCAAGGCGCGCTCCCTCTCGACATTTTGGAGAAGCAGGTGAACACCTGGATCGCTTCGCAAAACGCAAATCCGACGCCTCACTAACGGTTGCGAAAAGCCAAGCGAGGTTAACACGAATCAGGCGGGCGTCGAGTCCGCGACCTCTTCGCCGGCAAGCACGGCGGCGGCCCACTCCATCGAGCGAACCTACACGCCGGAAACAGCTTCCTGCGGAACCGCCAGCCGCGCCGCGGCGGCCGCGCGTAAGGCGTTCGACGCCAAAAAGGAAGAGATTATCCGCAGTGGAAGCGCAGGCGAGATCCATGTGTAAGCCAGGAAAGAAATTCCCGGTGCCGGAGCGGAATAGCAGCTCGTAGCCGTAAACCACTCGCTGCGAGTCAAAGATCGGCTGTCGGGCGATGAATTTTCCCACGTTCCCTTCCACGCCGAGGATGGGCCTCGACTTACACGCGCGCGTCACTCAAATCTCAAACGTGACGGCCCGCAAACCGTGCCGCTTCGGCACGTTCCATTGTGGAAGGGGTAGAAAAGTCAGGTTCAGCTCGGGCTGGACATCGAAGCCAGAAACTCAGCGTTCGTTTTATTCTTCGAGAGGCGCCCCAGCAGCAATTCCATTGCTTCGACAGTCGAGAGAGGGCTTAACACCTTGCGCAGCACCCATATGCGATTCAATTCGTCGGGCGGAAGCAGAAGCTCGTCTTTACGAGTACCCGAGCGGTTGATATCGATCGTTGGGAACACGCGCTTATCGACAAGCCGGCGATCCAGGTTGATTTCCATATTGCCCGTGCCCTTGAATTCTTCGAAAATCACGTCGTCCATGCGGCTGCCGGTATCGATCAGCGCGGTCGCCATAATAGTGAGCGATCCGCCCTCCTCGATGTTACGCGCAGCAGCAAAGAAGCGGCGCGGGCGCTGCAAAGCGTTCGCGTCGATACCGCCAGAAAGCACTTTCCCTGAAGGCGGCGTGACAGCGTTGTACGCGCGCCCAAGGCGCGTGAGCGAATCGAGCAGAATTACGACATCGCGCTTGTGTTCCACAAGACGCTTCGCCTTCTCGAGCACCATTTCCGCAACCTGAATGTGGCGCTGTGGCGGCTCATCGAACGTCGAGCTGATCACTTCGCCCTTTACCGTACGCTGCATGTCCGTGACTTCTTCAGGACGCTCATCGATCAGCAGCACGATGAGGTTGATTTCCGGGTGATTCGTCGTAATCGAGTTCGCCAGGGACTGCAGCATCATGGTCTTGCCGGTGCGCGGCGGAGCGACAATCAGGCCGCGCTGCCCCTTTCCAATGGGACAGAGCATGTCCAGAACGCGGCCGGTCAGGTTTTCCTTTGTCGTCTCCAGACGAATACGTCCCTGCGGATAGAGCGGCGTCAGGTTATCGAAGAAAATCTTATTACGAGTGACTTCGGGATCCTCGAAGTTGACCGCTTCCACCTTGATCAGCGCGAAATAGCGCTCGCCGTCTTTCGGCGGCCGCACTTGGCCGGAGACGGTATCGCCGGTACGCAGGTCGAACTTACGGATTTGTGACGGCGAGACATAGATGTCGTCCGGACCGGGAAGATAGTTGTATTCCGGCGCACGCAGGAAGCCGAAGCCATCCGGCAAGCATTCGAGCACGCCTTCGGAGAAGATCAACCCGTTCTTTTCCGTCTGCGCGCGAAGGATCTGGAATATCAGCTCCTGCTTGCGCATGCCGGAGGAGCCGGGAATATTCAGTTCCTTGGCGATCTTCGCCAAGTCGGTGATGTTCTTGTCCTTGAGTTCCGCAAGACTGACGCTCATTACGTTCTTTCCTTCTTTTACTTGTGTGTTCATGTCTTTATACCGATTTCACGACCCGCTATGCGGGTCTACTTGACTTGTCCACTGGCGCGGGCCGCTGCAAAAATCCTTTTTTCAGGCTCCGAAACGGGCTAGCTTACAGACTTTCCTCACACTCCGGTCGCGGGCCAAATCGTCTGACGTGATGTGGAGAGACCGAAGAGCGTTAGTTGGTCAATTCGTTGTCCTGCGCGACGTCCGAACCAAACTTCGTTTCGACTTCAACCGGGGAATCCCCAGGAACTGGTAGCGGGCGCTCGAGCGCAAACTGCAGGACTTCGTCCATCGATTCCACGAGATGGATGGACATCTGGGCCTGTATCTCCGGCGGAATGTCCGCCAAGTCCTTTTCATTGTCCTTCGGAAGAATGATGTTGTGCAAGCCGAGCCTGTGGGCCGCGAGCAGCTTTTCCTTGACGCCGCCGATGGGCAACACCTTTCCTCGCAGGGTTATTTCACCCGTCATCGCAATATCGCAGCGGACCGGAACTCGAGTCAAAGCGCTGACGATGGAGGTGCAGATCGTGATTCCGGCCGACGGACCATCCTTGGGGATGGCGCCTTCCGGCACGTGCACGTGGATATCGATATGGCGGTAAAAATCCTTCGGCAAGCTGAAAAGGTGGCTGCGCGAACGCACATAGCTCATTCCGGCTTGCGCGGATTCCTGCATCACATCGCCGAGCTTTCCGGTAAGGGTCAGCCGGCCGCGCCCCTGCATCAAGGTCGCTTCTGTCGTGAGCACCTGGCCGCCGACTTCTGTCCACGCGAGACCGGTCGTGAGTCCAATATCGTTCTTCTTTTCCGCGAAAAAGTCGCGGAACTTGATAATTCCGAGATAGTCGTTCACATTCGCCGGCGTAATCTCCACCGCGACGCTCTTGCTTTCAGAGACCACTTTGCGCGCAATTTTGCGGCAGATATTGGCGATCTCGCGGTCCAAATTCCGAACCCCTGCCTCATGCGTGTAATGCCGGATGATGTGCGTCAGTGACGCGTCGGTGATCTGCAAATTTTCCTTTGTCAGGCCATTCGCTTCAAGCTGCCGCGGCACGAGGAAGCGTTGCGCGATCTGATGCTTCTCCTGCTCGGTGTAACCCGGGATACGCAGTACTTCCATACGATCCTGCAAAGGTTGAGGAATCGTATGCAGCACGTTCGCCGTGCAGATGAACATCACCTTCGAAAGATCGTATTCCACGTCCAGATAATGGTCCGTGAAGGAGTGGTTCAACTCGGGATCGAGGACTTCCATCAATGCGGCTGACGGATCGCCCCGGAAATCCATCGACATTTTGTCGACTTCATCCAGCACAAACACGGGGTTCGTCGTGCCGGCCTTGCGCATCATTTGAATGATCTGCCCAGGCAGAGCACCGATATAGGTACGCCGATGGCCGCGAATTTCCGCCTCGTCGCGAACGCCGCCGAGCGAAACGCGCACGAACTTGCGTCCCGTCGCGCGACCAATGGACATGGCAAGCGAGGTCTTCCCGACTCCCGGAGGCCCGAGCAGGCAAAGGATCGAACCTTTCGGGTTCTTCACGAGCTGGCGAACGGCGAGATATTCGAGGATCCGGTCCTTGATCTTCTCCAGCCCATAGTGATCCTCGGAAAGAATCTCCTCCGCTTTCTTGATATCGCGAATTTCCTTCGAGCGTTTCTTCCATGGCACGGCCAGCAGCCAATCGAGATAATTGCGCGAAACCGTCGATTCGGCGGACATCGGCGGCATCATTTCGAGCCGCTTCAGTTCCTGTAGAGCCTTTTCCTGAGGCCCTTCGGGCATGCCGGACGTTTCGATCTTTTTCTTCAACTGCTCGATTTCGCTCGCTTCGCCGCGGCCAAGTTCCTTCTGAATGGCCTTCAGCTTTTCGTTGAGGTAATACTCTTTCTGCGCGCGTTCCATCTGGCGCTTCACGCGCGTGTTGATCGAGCGATCGACATTGAGCTTTTCAATTTCCGCGTCGAGAATATCGGCAATCCGCTGCAAACGCTCCGGCGGATCGAAAATTTCGAGCAGTTCCTGCTTCTCTTCCACTGGAATCTGCAAGTTCGCGGCGATCGCATCGGAAAGCTTTCCGGGATCGTCCACGCGAACCGCGGCAATCATCGTGTCGTAATTCAGAGTCTGCGAAAGCTTCACGTACTGCTCGAAAAGGCTCGTGACGCGATTCTGCGACTGACCAAGCTGCTCGGAAGACTCAACGCGAGCGGGCGAGAGGCGGACTGTGGCGCGGAAGAATCCCTCTTCGCTCGTCACCGAGACGATGCGCGCGCGCTCAGTTCCCTCCACCAATACGCGAATGTTGCCGTCAGGCAACTTCACGCTCTGTACGATATTAGCCAGCGTCCCGACTTGATAGATCTCTTCCGGCTTTGGATCGTCGACGGAAGCATCGTGCTGCGTGACAAGGAAAATCTTCTTATCGCCCGCCAGCGCTTCTTCCAGCGCTCGGACGGAGGCTTCGCGGCCTACGATGAAGGGGTGCATCATCTCAGGAAAGATGACCATGTCCCGCACCGGCATCATCGGGACTTTCTTAATTTCGAGTTTTTCCCTGCCTAGCATTCGTTGTTTATTCCTAAACGCGAGAAGAAATAAGAAGCTTTACGCCATTTGATGCAAATTCAGAAGACTGCGCTTCACTGAACAGCCCTGCCGGGAATCATCCAGCCTTCTCGAGCAAACTCCAGTTGATTTCACGGCCCTTCACCATGTCCGCCGTCACGACGAAGTCACGCAGCTTCCGTTGGGCGGGCAGGTTGTACATCATTTCGAGCATCAGGTCTTCCAGGATCATCCGCAGGCCGCGCGCCCCCACTTTGCGCTGCAAGGCCAGGTCGGCAACCGTCTCGAGAGCGTCGTCGGTGAACCGCAGGCGAACGTTTTCAAATTCGAAGAGTCTCTGATATTGACGCACCAGAGCGTTTTTCGGTTCCGTAAGAATCCGAACCAGCGCCGTGCGGTCAAGATCGTTGAGCACGCCCATGACAGGCAACCTGCCCACAAATTCCGGGATCAGGCCGTAGCGAATCAGGTCCGTGGGCTGCGCCTGCTCGAGCATTTCGATATTTCGCCGGGTCGACGTAGTCGGCTGCACGTCCGCATGAAAGCCCATTGCCTTCTGGCCCACGCGCCGCTCGATGATCTTTTCAAGGCCGACGAATGCGCCGCCACAGATAAAGAGAATATTCGTTGTATCGACGGCCGTGAATTCCTGATGCGGATGCTTGCGGCCGCCCTGCGGGGGAACATTCGCGACCGTCCCCTCGAGAATCTTCAGCAGCGCCTGCTGCACGCCTTCGCCCGAAACGTCACGGGTAATCGAGGGGTTTTCGTCCTTTTTCGAAATCTTGTCGATCTCGTCTATATATATGATGCCCTGTTGAGCCTTTTGGACGTCTCCATCGGCCGCCTGCAAGAGCTTCAGGATGATGTTTTCCACGTCCTCGCCGACGTAGCCCGCTTCGGTCAGCGTCGTCGCGTCGACAATCGCAAAGGG
>DATEME010000041.1:0-10339 GCA_035275865.1 Candidatus Acidiferrales bacterium
GCCATGAGAACGGGCATCGGATTCGCGAGGCCGCCGAACTCCTTGATCTCATGCGTGTGGCGGCGGTCGTAAAGCATTCCGACGGCAAGGAACAGCGCGCCAGTGGAAACGCCGTGATTCAGCATTTGGTAGATCGCGCCCTGAATGGCTGTCGTGTTAAACGCGAAAATTGCGAGCACGACGAATCCAAGGTGGCTTACGGACGTATACGCGACGAGGCGCTTCAGATCGGTCTGCACTACCGCGACGAGCGCACCATAAACAATCCCGATGATCGCGAGCACGCCGATTACGGGAGCCGCGCGATGCGCCGCATCCGGAAACAATGGAAGGCAGAAGCGCAACATGCCGTACGTGCCGAGCTTCAGCATGACCCCGGCCAAGATTACTGATCCGGCCGTGGGGGCTTCCGTGTGCGCGTCCGGCAGCCACGTGTGGAACGGGAAGAGCGGCACCTTGATTGCGAACGCTAGAAAGAAGGCGCAGAAAAGCAGCATCTCCGTCGTCGGCGAAAGAGCAATCGCTTCGGTGAGCTGGCGCTGGATTGTCGGCAGATCGAACGTGCGGGTCAGGTTGAAGAGCCAAAGGATCGCAACCAGCATGAGAATCGAACCGAGCATCGTGTATAAAATGAATTTGACGGCGGCGTAGACGCGGCGCTCGTGTCCCCAGATGCCGATGATGAAATACATCGGGATCAGCATCACTTCCCAGAAGACAAAGAAGAGGAAGAGGTCAAGCGAGACGAAAACGCCGATCATGCCCGTCTCGAGCACGAGCAGCGAAATGAAAAAGCCCTTCGCTCGGTCATGGATCGATTTCCAGGAAGCGAGAATCGCGAGCGGCGTAAGAAATGTGGTGAGCAGAATCAGGAAAAGGCTGATTCCGTCGACCCCCATGTGATAGTGAATCGCCTGTCCGATCCAGGCGCGATCTTCGACAAATTGATAGTCCGCCTGGCCCATATTAAATTTGGGCAGGAGAAAGAGCGACAAAACGAATTCCGCCACCGACGCGGCTAGAGCGATGCGCCGGATCCAGATGTCATCTTCCTTACGCAGCATCAGCAGCGCCGCGCAGCTGAGCAGCGGAAGAAATGTGATTACCGTCAGCAAGAAAGATTGCGTCCCCACGCTAAGGCCTCATCCCCAGAATTCCCAACAGCAGCGCCGTGAACCCGACGGCGCCGATGATCACCCACGTTGCGTAACTGCGCGCGTTGCCGGATTGCAGTTTGCGAGCCTGACCGCCGGCCGCGCGGGCAATGTCGGCAGTGCCATTCACGGTGCCGTCGATCATGCCTTCATCGACCACATGCCAGAGGATGTGCTCGGACCCCCAAATCAGAGGCTTCACGATCACCGCTCCGTAAAGTTCATCGACAAAATACTTGCCGTAAACGAGCCTATAGAGACCGCCCAAGCTCTTCGCCAGCCGCTTCGGCCGCGCCGGATCGTCCAGGTATATGAACCATGCGATCGCGAGGCCCACAACACCGGCCAAAACCGCGAAACCGGAGAAATACAGTTCGAGCACGTGCGATGGCTCGAGTATTTGCGGCGCAAGAGCAGTCGACCCTGCAAACACAGGCTTCAGGTAATCCGCGAAGTAATCGGGGCCATCCCACAGCTTGGGTGCTGCAAACCAGCCGCCCACAGTCGAAAGGAACGCGAGGATGCACAGCGGGCCGAGCATGGTCCACGGCGATTCGTGCACGTGGACGTGATGCTCGTCATAGCGCTGCTGACCGAAGAAGGTGAGAAAAATCAGCCGGAACATGTAAAACGAAGTGAGCAGGGCGGCGGTGAAACCGAGCGCCCAGAGAGCCTTGTTTGCGTACGGACCCGAGTAAGCGGCCCACAGAATCTCGTCTTTGCTGAAGAAGCCCGCAAACGGAGGAATCCCGGCGATGGCAAACGTGGCGATCAGCATCGTCCACGCCGTGACCGGGATTTTCTTGCACAGGCCGCCCATCTTCAGCATGTCCTGTTCGCCACCCATGGCGTGGATCACGCTGCCGGCGGCGAGGAAGAGCAGGCCCTTGAAAAACGCGTGCGTCATCAGGTGGAAAATGCCGGCGGTGTACGCTCCCACGCCGCAGGCCAGGAACATATAGCCGAGCTGCGAAATCGTGGAGTAGGCGAGAACTTTCTTGATGTCCGTCTGCGCCATGCCAATCGTGGCAGAGTAGAAGGCCGTGACTGCTCCAACGATAGCGACGACAAGCATTGCGATCGGCGCGCGCGCAAAGAGCGGGTTCATACGCGCGACGATGTAGACGCCGGCAGTCACCATGGTCGCGGCGTGGATCAGCGCGCTAACGGGCGTCGGACCCTCCATCGCATCCGGCAACCAGACGTAGAGCGGCAATTGAGCGGATTTGCCGATCGCGCCGGCGAAAAGCAGCAGGCAGATGGCCGTGATGACGCCAACGTGCGTCTCAACAGGATATGCGGAAGCAGCCTGGAAGATCGCGCCGTAATCGACCGTCTTAAACGTCGCGAAGACAAGCAGGATGCCGATCATGAAGCCCATGTCACCGATACGCGTGGTGATAAAGGCTTTCTTGCCGGCGTCCGCCGCGGATTTCTTCAGGAACCAAAAGCCGATCAGCAAATAGCTGCAAAGGCCGACGCCTTCCCAGCCTACGAACGTGACGAGCAAGTTGCCGCCAAGCACAAGCGTCAGCATGAAGAAGACGAAGAGGTTCAGGTAAGAGAAGAACCGGTAATAGCCGCCTTCATGGGCCATGTAGCCGACGGAGAAAATGTGCACAAGCAAGCCGACGCCCGTTACGACGAACAGCATCACGATAGTGAGTTGATCGACCTGTAGCGTGAAGCCCGCGCGAAATGGACCGGCCGTCATCCAGGTGAAGTAGTCGCGAATAACCGGGATCTGGTCCGCCGGAAGCTGAGCGAATTCGCGGACCGCTTCGCAAACGCAGAGGAACGAAGCCGCAACAGAACCGACGCCGACGGCGTTCACCGCGGACTTTGACCAGCGCTCCCCAAGCGGCAAGCCGAGCAGGCCGTTTGCCGCCGAACCGAGCAGCGGCAACAGCATGATGATCCAAAGATGATTGAGTATAGGCATTTAGAACTTGAGCAAATTTACGCGATCGACGTTAAGGGATTGGCGCGTATGAGCCAGCGCGAGAACGATCGCCAGGCCGACGGCCGCTTCGGCCGCCGCCACGACAATGACAAAGAAAACAAATACCAGTCCATCGAGCTGGTTATGCGCGCGCGCGAACGCAACGAACGCAAGGTTCACGGCATTGAGCATCAGCTCGATGGCCATGAAAATCGTGATGATGTTGCGCTTGAAGACAAACGCCACAACTCCCAGGCCAAAAAGAACTCCGCTTAGAGCCAAATAGTAAGAGACGGGAATGACGCTCATTCGTCCTTCCTTGCAAGAACCAGCGCGCCCAAGATCGCGATCAAGATAAGGATGGACGTCGCTTCAAATGGGAATAGATACTGCCGAAACAGTGCCGTAGAAAGGTCGAAAGTCGAGGCCGGAGGCGGAGCCGTTGCGCCATTAACGATGGCCGTCCCGGGTTCGGAATGGAAGAGCCAGTGTGCGATTTCCAGCAAAAGGAGGAAACCTAGCGGCAGACCAACCCACTTTGCGATCTTCGACCAGTCGGTGCGCTCTTCTTCGCCAGCGTTGAGCAGCATAATGACGAATACGAAGAGGACCATGATGGCGCCGGCGTAAACGAGAATCTGGATGGCGGCGACGAACGGCGCGCCGAGCAGCAGATAGAGAATCGCCAGCGAGACCATTACGAGAATCAATGACAACGCGCTGTGAATCGGTTCACGAGCGAGGATCAGCAGGATCGCGCCGACAACGGCTGCAATGGCGCATGCGAAGAAGACAATCAGCGGCAGCGTCATGGGTGCATCACCAGCCAGACGACTGCCGTCAGGACAAGATTGGCCAGAGATAGCGGGAGAAGCAGCTTCCATCCGAACGACATGAGCTGGTCATAACGGAAGCGGGGAAGGGTGCCGCGCGCCCAAACGTAGAAGAACATGAAGATCGCGATCTTCAGGATGAACCAGAAGGGCGGCATCGCGAATTGCGGGAAGAAGAAGCACGCAGCGGCGAGCGCGAAAAAGAGGCCGACAACGATCGTGAACTGCAGCTTATGGATGATGGACTCTAGTTCAGTGACCAGGCTAAAGAGGCAATAGGCGGCAAGGCCCAGGAAAATTGCCACGGGAATGAACTTCTCCCAGTCATGCCCGCCGAAGGGAGACAGCCAGCCGCCGAAAAAAAGAATCGTCGCCAGACACGAGACCGTGATCATGTTCGCGTATTCGGCCATGAAGAACATCGCAAACTTAAAGCTCGAATATTCGGTGTGGAAGCCGGCGACGAGTTCGGTTTCCGCTTCGGGCAAGTCGAAGGGTACGCGGTTGGTTTCGGCAATTGCGGCGATGATGTAGCACAAGAAGCCGACAAATTGCGGGATGACGTTCCACTTCGGAATCAGATGGAACCAGTGACCGGTTTGACCGTTCGGGCCATTCACGATGTCGGACAGGTTGAGAGTTCCCGCGAGCAACAGCACTCCCACGACGGAAAGCGTGAGCGAGACTTCGTAGCTGATCATCTGCGCGGAGCTGCGCAAGCCGCCCATGAGCGGATATTTGCTGTTGGAAGACCAGCCCGCGAGCGCGACGCCATAAACGCCGAGCGAAGTGATCGCGAAGAGGAAGATCAGGCCGATGTTGATATTGGAGACAGCAAAGACCGGCTGGCCCAAGATAGTTACATCCGGTGGACCAATGGGAAGCAGCGCGATAGCCGTCAGTGCGAGCACCAAAGCGAGGAATGGCGCCAGGAGATACGTAACGATGTCCGACGACGGCGGCGTGACGTCTTCCTTGAAAAGGAATTTCACGCCGTCCGCGAGAGGTTGCAATAGCCCGTGGGCGCCCACATAGTACGGGCCCCAACGCGACTGCATGCGCGCCACGACTTTTCGCTCAAACCAGGTTAGGTATGCCAGCGCCGTCATCACCACAAACAGGGTGAGAAGAATCTTGACTAGCGATACCACCAGGACTGGGTGCTGGGAGATGAACTCCACGGTGCTTCTTTTGCCTCGTTCGTTGAGTTGAGCTTGGAACAGTAACGGCCCAAGGTGCCACTTGTAAACAGCGAATCGTGTGAAGAAAACACCGCACCTGCGGGAACATCATACTGGGCTTCGACATTCCGGCACGTAGCGGCAGAAAGTTCCGCGCCTCCCGCGAGCAAACCCGCATGCGAGAGGTTGTAACCATGAACGTTCTGGCGAATTTCGTCAAAGGCAGCTTCGGGCGTGCGCAGCCTTATCGGAGCGCCCGCGCCGAGCATGCTGAGCTGATGCGAGAGAATGCGCAGCAAGTCGAAATCGCTGCGCGGCCCCTGCGCGTCCGCCGCGCGCGAGGTCAGTTGAACTTCGCCGGTCGTATTCGTGAGCGTGCCGTCTTTTTCGTAAGTCGAGGCCGCGGGCAGGACGACATCGGCGCGCTTGGCCGTTTCCGTCAGGAACATGTCATGTACGACGAGCAACTCAAGACCGGGGAAGCGATCGCTGCCAGCGGATACGCCGAACGTTTTCACAGGATTCGCACCAACCACATAGAGAGCCTTGAGCTTGCCTGTCGCGGCAGCTTCCATCATGGCGCGTGCCGTAAGACCGGGAGTCGCGGAAATCTCGCCGCCCCAGAGCTTGCCAAAGCGGGCCCGCTCGGTGGGATCGGAGATCGGCGCGTAGCCCGGCAGGCGGTCCGGCAGGATGCCCATATCAGATGCGCCGCGGGAATTCGTGTAGTCGCCAAGGGCCATGTACTTCGTTTGTCCGCCGAAGCGCGCGCCAAGGGACACGAGGTCGCGAATCACCGCGCCCTGAATATCGGCGCCGAAGAGGATAACCACATCGCTTGAAGCTTCGAGGGCAGCCTTCAATTGAACAAGCGATTCCGTTATCCTCGGATCGAACTGACCCTGCTCAGTTGCGAGCCAGCGAACGGCATCACGCTCGCCACCCTTAGCCACTTCGACTACGATTGCGGCCTTGCGATGAATCTTGCTCGGCTGGTCGTCGATTACGTAAAGCTTCTGACCGTGATGGCGCACGCCTGTGCGAATCTGCCATGCAACGAGCGGATTCTGGTTCGTCACGTCGTTGCCGATGAGCAGCACGGCTTTCGCAGCGTAGACGTCCTGCATTGTCGCGAGCGCCGGGCCAGCCTTCGGTCCAAGCGCCGCAGCCAACCCGACATAGTCGGCAGTACGGTGATGGTCGATATTGTTCGTGCCGAGCGAAGCCCGCGCGAAGCGGTTCAGCAGGTAGTTCTCTTCGTTCGTGGTGTGATTTGACCCGATCACGCCGATCGATTCCGGCCCGTGTGTGTCTTTTACCTGCTTAAGGCGGCGCGCGACTTCCTCGAGCGCGTCTTCCCATGTGGCAGGCTGCAGCACGCCGCCCTTTCGCACGAGCGGCTGGCGAACACGTTCCGCGTTCGTCGTGAAATCGAAGGCGAACCGGCCCTTCGCGCAAAGGAATTCGCCGTTGATTCCGGAGTGGTCGCGATTATTGCCGCGAAGAATTTCATTGTTGCGGACACTCAGTGTCGTCTTGCAGCCGTTGGAACAATGCGCGCACGGCTCGCCGACATATGTCATTTCCCAAGGACGCGTCTGATAACGATACGTGCCGCTGGTGAGCGCGCCGACGGGACAAATATCGATGCACATGCCGCACTCTTCGCAGGCCAGCTCACCAGGTTTATTCGGCAAGATCACCGAGTGCACGCCGCGCGCGCCGACGCCCAGCGCCTTCACGTCCATGCCCTCGTCGCAAATACGCACGCAGCGGAAGCACAGGATGCAGCGCGGCGCATCGTAATAAACCAGAGGCGACCACTTTTCTTCGGGATAGTGCAGCTTTTCTTCTGTGAAGCGCGTGTGGTCGAGGCCGTAGCGGAACGTCATATCCTGCAATTCGCACTCGCCGCCTTTGTCGCAAACGGGGCAGTCGAGCGGATGATTCGAGAGCAGGAACTCCAGCATGTTCTTTCGAGCGTTGTGAATCTGCTCGGAATCGGACTTCACAACCATGCCGTCGGTCGCAACCAGCGTGCATGCGGTCTGCAGCTTCGGCATTTTCTCGACTTCGACCAGGCACATGCGGCATGCGGCCTGCAAGGAAAGGCCGGGGTAATAGCAGAACGACGGCACTTCAACGCCCTGTTGCTTTGCCGCGTCGATGACGAGCGTCCCCGCCGCCGCTGTGATCTGCTGGCCGTTTAACGTGAACGTAATCTGTTTCTGTTCCGCCATTTGTGTCCTAAATTATCCCTAGTCCGCCCCGGCGAGCATCTCAGCCGGTTTGTACGCGCACTTGCCATGGAGATGATCCTCGAATTCACTGCGCCACTTTTTCACGATGCTGATTGTCGGCAGAGCGGCCGCGTCCCCAAGCGGGCAAAAAGTGCGGCCGAGCATGTTCTTTGAAAGTTCATCCACGAGCGGAATGTCTTCCGCCTGGCCATAGCCTTCATGGAAGCGATCGAGCACTTTGCGCAGCCATGCTGTGCCTTCGCGGCAGGGGATGCACCAGCCGCAGGACTCGTGCGCATAGAAGTGCATAATCCTGCGTGCCACGTCGACCATGCATGTGTCTTCGTCGATCACTACGGTGCCGCCCGATCCGAGCATCGAGCCGATCTTTGCCACGGAATCATAATCCATCGCGACATCGATTTCGTCGGCCGAAAGCAACGGGCAGGAACTCCCGCCCGGAATCACGGCTTTCAGCTTCTTGCCGTTTCTCATCCCGCCGGCAACTTCATAGATCAATTTGCGCAGCGGAAACCCAAGAGGAAGTTCGTAAATCCCGGGCTTGTTCACGTGGCCGGAGATCGAATAGAGCCGCGTGCCGCCATTTTTCGGAGTGCCGAGACCTGCGTACCATTCTCCGCCGCCGTTGATGATGGCCGGGATCGTGCTGAGCGATTCCACGTTGTTGATCACGGTCGGGCAGCCATACAGGCCGACGACAGCAGGGAAGGGCGGCTTAATGCGCGGATAGCCGCGCTTGCCTTCCAGCGATTCCATCAGCGCCGATTCTTCGCCGCACTCGTAGGCTCCCGCGCCGGTGTGCGTGCACAGCTCAAAGTTGAAACCGGTGCCGAGAATGTTCTGGCCGAGATAGCCCCGTGCGTACGCTTCGGCGATAGCGCCATCGACGATATCGAGCAGGTAGCGATATTCGCCGCGAATATAAATGTAACCCTGATTCGAATTGATCGCGCGTCCGGCAATCACCATGCCTTCAATCAACTGGTGCGGATCGAGTTCAAGCAGCGGCCGATCCTTTGACGTGCCTGGTTCGCTTTCATCCGCATTGCAAAGGACGTATTTCGGCTTCGGGGAATCCTTCGGCACGAAACTCCACTTCATCCCGGTGGGAAATCCCGCGCCGCCGCGTCCGCGCAGGCTCGATTTCTTTACTTCGTCGATGATCGAATCGGGCGTCATCTGCGTCAGCGCCTTTTGCAGCGCCTTGTAGCCATCGTGCTGGAGGTAAGTGTCGATCTTCGTCGAGTTGGGAATACCGAAGCGCTTGCTAATGACGACGATTTCGTCCGGATGCCGTTGATGCAGCGCGCCCGAAATCACCGGTACAGGTTTCGGAACTCTTCCGGCTTCGAGCTGCTCGAGAATCGCGTCGACTTTGTCCGGATCGAGATCCTCGTGGAAATCGTAGTTGACTTGCAGCGCCGGCGCGCCGGAACATGCGCCGATGCATTCGACCTCTTCGAGCGAAAACGTCCCGCTCTTTTGCACTTCGCGATTTTCGATCCCCAGCCGCTTCTTCACGTGCTCGAAAATCTCATTGCCGCCGCGCAACATGCACGAGATGTTCGTGCAGACCTGAACGTGATATTTCCCGGCGGGTTTGCGGCGCAGCATCGAGTAATACGCGAGCGTCTCGGTCACCTGAGTCATGTTCAGGTCAAGGCGGCGCGCGATTTCCTCGAGCAGTTCGTCGCTCAGCCAGCCGAACTCGTCCTGCCCGTAAAGCATCATCGGAATCAGCGCCGAGCGCTTCACCGGATAGCGGCCGACGAGCTGGTTGAACTTCGCTTCGAGTTGTGGCGGCAGTTGCATATAGTTCTAGCGTTGGCCAGCGAATGGCCGGTCGATCTTTCTAGCGGTCCACTTCTCCTAAAACGATATCCGTTGTGCCGATACAGGCCACCACGTCGGCCAGCAAGCGCCCGACGCAAAGCCGCGGCAGCGATTGCAGGTTCACAAACGAAGGTGCGCGGAAATGCACGCGATAAGGCTTCGCCGAACCATCGCTCGCTACAAAGACGCCCAGTTCGCCGCGTGGCGACTCGATGGCGCTATAAACCTCTCCCGGCGGCGGCGCGAAACCTTCGGTGAAAATCTTGAAGTGATAAATCAGCCCTTCGATCGACGTCTTCATTTCCTCGCGCGACGGAGGAATGATTCCCGGCACATTCGCGCGGAAGGGCCCTTCGGCCGGCACCTTCTGCAAGGCCTGCTTCACGATCTTGATGCTCTCGCGCATTTCCGCAACGCGGCAGAGATAACGCGCATAGCAATCGCCCTCGGTGCGCGTCGGAACATTAAACTCGAATTCGTCGTAGCTCGAATACGGAAACATCTTGCGAATGTCGTAATTGACGCCGCTGGCGCGGAGCAGGGGGCCCGAACAGCCGAGCCCAATTGCATCGGCCGCGGTCAGATGGCCGACGCCGATCATCCGCGCTTTCCAAATCTTGTTTTCCGTGAGCAGATCTTCGTAATCGTCGATCCGCCCGGGAAGAATATCGATCAGCCGGCGAACGCGATCCAGGAAATCCGGAGGGGGTTCGAGCGCCAGGCCGCCGATGCGGAAATAGCTTCCCATCATCCGTTGGCCGGAGACGTACTCAAAAATCTTCAGAATCTCTTCGCGCTCGCGGAAGCCGTAGAGAAACACAGACATTGCGCCCATGTCGATCGCGTGGGTGCCAAGCCAGACCAAATGCGAAGCAACGCGCGTCAACTCCGTGAGCAGCACGCGGATGTATTGAGCGCGCTTCGGCACTTCAAGGTTGAGAAGCTTCTCTACCGCCACGCAATAGGCGAGATTGTTGGACATCGGAGCGAGATAATCGATCCGGTCCGTAAGAGTGATCGACTGCGAGTACGTCTTTGATTCGCAGGACTTTTCGATACCGGTGTGCAAATATCCGATTACCGATTCCGCTTTCAGTACCGTCTCGCCGTCGAGCTCGAGCACGACGCGGAGCAC
>DATEME010000042.1:0-4270 GCA_035275865.1 Candidatus Acidiferrales bacterium
GTGCGTCTTTTTCCTTGGGCTGCTTATCGGCAGCTTTCTGAATGTGTGCATCCTGCGCATTCCGGAAGGCAAGTCGATTGTGCTGCCGGCATCCGCGTGCCCAAAATGCGGCGCCAAAATTCGGCCCTACGACAACATCCCAGTGATCAGTTACTTGCTCTTGCGCGGGAGATGCCGCGGCTGCAAGACGCGAATCTCGCCGATGTATCCGCTGGTCGAGATCCTCACGGCAATTCTCTTTTTCGGCTGCTATTGGGTATTCGGCTTGACGATCGAGACCCTGAAGTGGTGCACGTTCTCTGCGATCATGATCGTGCTTGTGTTCACGGATTTGCGCGACCGTATTCTGCCTGACGTGGTGAATTTCTTCGGCTTCGGTATCGGGCTGGTATTCAGTATTTTCGTAACGCCTGAAGACGGGACGGCGCGATGGCTGGCCCATTCTGTCTTCCCTTCCCTGCACGCCACATGGGCGATTTCCCTCCTCGACGCGCTGCTTGGCGCGGCGGCCGGCGGCGGCTTGCTCTGGCTCGTGATGGAGGCGTATTTCCGTCTGCGGCATCGCGAGGGCATGGGTTTGGGCGACGTAAAGATGATGTTGATGGTCGGCGCATTCTTGGGGATCAAGCGCACGATGTTGACGATCTTCGCGGGATCGCTGCTCGGGAGCCTGCTTGGGATTGGGTTCATTTTGGCGCGCGGGAAGAAATCGGATTACGAGTTGCCGTTTGGCACGTTCCTGGGGATGGCGGCGCTACTCGTGATGTTTTTCGGCACCCCAATCGTCAACTGGTACTCCCGGCTGTTGATAGGCCGCTAACGGCGGCCATCGTTACCTTTGCGGCATGGGACTCGACCTGACGGACGCGGCGAGCACCGTGGACGACTAGAATTTAGAGATAGCGTGTGAATGCTGTCCCGCAGAGGTTTGGATTGTCTGGAGGTATCGTTATGCGAATCCAACAAGCAGAGCCGACCGCAGAGGCGAAGAGAATGCGCGGCAAAACCGCCGTTGCGGCCCGAACAATGGTGTTGGCGGCGATTGCGGCTCTGACGTTCATTCCAGGCGCGCCTGCGCGACAGAGCTCAAATGCGGGCAATGGCGGTTCGGCGGCGTCCGCACCAACCGATCCGCTGGCAGCCGCGGCACGGCGCGCGAAAGAACAAAAAAAGCAGGAAACGAAGTCGGCAAAAGTCTTCACGAACGACAATTTGCCTGCGGCGGGCGGTGTTTCAACCGTAGGCACGGCACCGGCCGACGCAGCTGCATCGAGCGATAAGAGTGCAACTACTGGTGCAACTACGGGCGCAAGTACAGCCGCCCCGGCCCAAGGCGAAAGCTATTGGCGCGAGAAGTTTTCGAAGCTCAATAGGAAGCTGGAGCAAGATCAGTCCGAACTGGAAGTCATGCAGCGTGAACTCGGCCAGCTGAGCTTGCAGAATTACAGCGATCCCAACAAAGCTATGCAGCAGGGATACAGCCGCACCGATATCGACAAGAAAACCGCGGACATCAATGCCAAACAGAAGGAAATAGACGCGGACAAGCAGGCAGTTTCAGATGCGCAAGACGACCTGCGGAAATCGGGCGGCGATCCAGGCTGGGCGCGGTAGTCAAATCCGCTCAATGTCGAAATCGCAAATAAACAACGGCTCTCCGAATTTGCGTTCGGAGAGCCGTAATTTTCGCGGAGACGGGCTTTAGACTGAGAACGAACTGCCGCAGCCGCAGGTGCTCTTCACGTTCGGATTGTTGAACTTGAAGCCGGAGCCTTCCAGGCTCTCGATATAGTCGATCGAAACGCCCTCAAGATACATCTCGCTCATCTGATCGACCAACACCTGCAGGCCATCAAAATTGTACACATTGTCGCTGGCTTCGTTGACCTGATTCTCAAAGGCCATGTGATAGCTGAAGCCCGAGCAGCCGCCGCCAACGACGGCCACGCGAAGGCCCGTGGGAGCGGGCGTCTGCTGCGCCAGAATCTCTTTCACCTTCGTTACCGCAATTGGCGTTAATTGAAGCATTTCCAGACCCCTCCAGGTTTGCGCGTTCCAACTCAGATAAGACAACAGGAAGCGCAGCTTTGAACAAAACCATTATATCAGATTCGGCAAGTCCACGCAGGATGCGGCAAAGCACTAAATACCCCTCAAAATAATGGAAAAGCGTCCGAGTGTTAATCGCCTGTTTCTTAGCCGTTTCTTTTGTGCTTCCATGGCCGAGGAGTGCTATGCTCGCGTCGCAATAAACGAGGTAATCGTATGAGAATTCCCTTCTCTCGCCGTCAGTTTCTGAAAGCTGCTGCCGCGGGGGGCGTATCTGCCTCAGCAATCCCCGGGTTGCTGTCGCAAGAGGCGCATTCGCCCGCACAACCAACTTACACTTTGCCGCCCGCTCCAGCGCCGATCCCGGCGCCTCCGGGCTTCGGAGTAACCACGGGTCCATTTCAGCCGGCGTGGGAGTCGCTCGCGGCGGGACACACGATCCCAGATTGGTATCGCGACGCGAAATTCGGCATCTGGGCGCATTGGGGACCGCAGTGCCAGCCTGCGATGGGCGATTGGTACGCGCAGCGGATGTATCAGTTCGGTGGCGCGATTTATAAATTTCACGTGGAGAATTACGGGCATCCGTCTGTTTTCGGCTTCAAGGACGTAATCAACACGTGGAAAGCCGAAAGCTGGGACCCTGCCCACCTGCTCTCGCTCTATAAACGCGCCGGCGCGAAATACTTCGTCGCGCTGGCGAATCACCACGATAATTTCGACAATTTCGATTCGAAATATCAGCCGTGGAACTCAGTCGCGTACGGACCAAAGAAAGACCTGATCGGCGGTTGGGCCAAAGCGACCCGCGAAGCCGGGCTGAAATTCGGCGTTTCATCACACGGCGACCGCGCCTGGAGCTGGTATCAAGACGCGCAAGGCGCGGACCCGACCGGCGCGCTGGCAGGTGTGCGTTACGACGGCATCACGCCCAAAGCAGCGGGCATCGGGAAATGGTGGAACGGGCTCGACCCGCAGGATTTATACGCGCAATACCACGAGGTAGGAAAATACGATTGGCCGCAAAACGGCGAGCCGCCCCTCGCACCCGCTTACATCGAGAAATACTTCAATCGCACGATCGACCTGATCGACAAATATAGTCCGGACCTCATCTATTTTGACGACACGGTCGTGCCGATCTATCCACGCAGCGACATTGGACTGCGCATCGCAGCCTATTATTACAATAAGAGCGTCGCGCGCAGCGGCAAGCTCGACGTGGTGATGACCGGAAAAAAGATGAATGATCAGCAGCGCGCTTGCCTGCTTCTCGATGTGGAACGCGGCGTCACTAACGGCGGCGAGACGCTTCCGTGGCAAACCGATACCTGCATCGGCTCATGGCATTACGATCGCCGCATCTTCGAGCAGCATAAATACAAAACGGCCGAGCAGGTCTCGCAGATGCTAGTCGACATCGTCAGCAAGAACGGCAACTTGCAGCTGAGCATTCCCTTGCGCGGCGACGGCACCCCCGATTCGGACGAGCTCGCATTTCTGGCGGATTTCACAGCGTGGATGGATATCAGCAGCGAAGGCATTCACGGCACGCGTCCATGGAGCGCCTATGGCGAAGGGCCCTCCGTGACGAACGTCCAGCCGGCGGGGCAGTTCGGCGGCGCGAAGGATGTGCGTCCCTACACGTTCGAAGACGTTCGCTTCACCACAAAAGGTGACGCGCTTTACGCGTTTCTGATGGCGTGGCCGGATTCAGGAACTGCCGTAATCAAGACGCTGGCGAGCGGAACTCAGCAGACGGCCGGAAGGAAAATCGCGGACGTTTCCCTTCTCGGTCACAACGGGAAGATCACTTGGAAGCAGGACGATCAGGGGCTGAACGTGAAATTGCCGGCAACACCGCCAAGTCCGCATCCGGTGGTGCTGAAAATTCGCGGGTTGACCTGACCTTCCTCACGTGCAGGCACACTCAAAAGAGGCAGGGCATCTCGAATCGCTCCGGCACTGCGTGCGCCGATGCGCGCGCCGCGCTCGTGCTGTCAATCGTGTCGATGACGCGCCTCAAATACGCGTCCCATACGAAATAGCGCCCTGGCCTCTCAACGGCGACCTGCTTCATGCGGACGTGCGCACTCTCAACCCCGTCTGCATTGCCCACCCATCGTGGCGCGAGGCCAGCCTCCGAACGAAAGATATCCAAGATGGGACCGCCCGACATATGTCCTCCCGCACTCCCTCACATGTCGAACCCAGGGAATCC
>DATEME010000043.1:0-1185 GCA_035275865.1 Candidatus Acidiferrales bacterium
CGAAGCTTTCTCCGCGTCGGGCGAAACTGTTTCCTCGAATTATTTCTCGATGCTCGGCGTGCGCCCTTATCTTGGCCGCTTGATCGGGCCGCAGGATGGCGATAGCGCAACGGCGAGTCCGGTGGCAGTTCTCAGTTACGCATATTGGCAGCGCGAGTTTGCAGCCGATCCAGCCGTAATCGGTCAAACGGTCTCGCTCACAAACTCGGGCTGGTCTTTCGATCCGCTCCAACATCAGGTTTACCAGATAATTGGTGTCGCGCCACCTGGCTTTTCCGGTGTCGAAATTGGGATCGATCCGGATTTTTACCTTCCGGCGCCAAATAGCGGTGATTCGCCCGCTTTCGTCACGATCGTGGCGCGCCTCAAGCCGGGAATTTCGCTCGCGCAGGCGCGCGCTAGTCTCGCGCCGATTTATCAGGAAACCGTTCGCGAATCCAAACTGCCCGCGCTTGAAAGGGAGCAGGATTTGTCCGGGCTGGCGATGGAGCCCATTCCACGCGGTCTTTCGCGCGTCCGCGATAAGTTTGGGCTTGCAGCGCAAATCGCTATGGCCCTAGTCGGGCTGGTTCTGTTGATTGCTTGCGTCAACGTTGCGAACCTATTGCTCGCTCGCGGCATCAGCCGCAGGCGCGAATTGACGGTCCGCATGGCGCTAGGCGCTGGCCGCTGGCGACTAATCCGCCAAATGCTCGCCGAAGCCGCGCTGCTTGGTTCGGCAGGAGCCGTAGCCGGCCTCATCGTCGCGAATTGGACTGCAAAGTCGCTTGCCGCCGCGCTTTCCACGAGAGAGCTGCCCGTGCAATTGGACGCCGCTCTTGACGCACGCGTCTTCGCGTTCGCCGCTGTGGCTCTCGCAATTACGGTTCTGCTCTGTGGCCTGATTCCCGCGATTTCCGCCACACACGGTGATCTCACGTCCGACTTGAAAGTTGCCGGAGTGAATGCCGCGCATTCCGCGTCTCGTTCGCCGCTCGGCAATCTGCTGCTTGCAGCGCAAATCGCGGTAGCCGCGATTGTTCTCGTCGCCGCGGGTCTCTTACTGCACAGTCTGTTCAATCTCGAAACCTATAATCTCGGCTTCGACGCCGATCACGTCTTGGCTCTTACGCTGACCGGCAAGGACGCGAGCAAGGCGCTGTACGACCAATTGTCCGATCGCGCGAAGTATCTTCCCGGCGTAAA
>DATEME010000044.1:0-4963 GCA_035275865.1 Candidatus Acidiferrales bacterium
CTCTGCCTCGACGCGCATCACCGGCCCCGAAGCGAGCGGCAGGTAAATCTCAAACGTTGCGCCCTTCTCCAGAGCGCTCTCCACCCAGATAAATCCGCCGCTCTGCTTCACCACGCCGTAGACCGTTGCAAGTCCTAGCCCCGTTCCCTTCCCGACTTCCTTCGTGGTGAAAAACGGCTCGAAGATATGGGCCTTCGTCTTCTCATCCATCCCGTGCCCAGTGTCGCTGACGCACAAGCGAACGTAATTCCCGGCGCTCATCGGAGGCCGCTTGGCGGCTTCCGCTTCGGACATCACGATATTCTCCGTGCGCACTATCAAACTGCCGCCGTTGGGCATCGCATCGCGGGCGTTCACCGCGAGATTCATCAACACTTGCTCGATCTGGCCCGGGTCGGCTTTCACTGCGGCGAGTTTCGGGCCAGGCACAAAAACGTATTCAATGTGCTCGCCGATCAACCGAGGCAACATCTTGCCCATATCGGCGATGATTGCGTTCAGGTCAAGCACCTGCGGCTGAAGCACCTGCATCCGGCTGAACGCCAGAAGCTGCCGCGTCATCGAGACGGCCCGCCGCGCGGCCTTTTGTATCTGCTCGACGCAGCGGCGGTGGAAATCGTCGCCTCCGGCCCGATCCAGCAGCAGGTCGCTGTTCCCCCCGATAATCGTCAGTAGATTGTTGAAATCGTGCGCCACTCCACCGGCGAGCCGCCCAATCGCCTCCATCTTGTGCGCCTGGCGCAGACGGCTCTCGAGGTCCTTCTGGTCCGTCTGGTTTTTCAGCAAGGTCGTGCGCATCCGGTCGAACGCAGTGGTCACTTCGGCCACTTCGTCGCCTTGCGCCACATTCAAGGGATATCCATAATCCCCGGCCTCAAGCGCCCGCACTCCCAAAACCAAGTTGGAAAGCGGCCGCGTGAACGTATCCGAAATCAGGAAAACAATCAGGCTGCCGGCCAGAAGGCTGAGTACTCCGAGCCCAATCAGCACGCGGTTCAGCCGGCTCAGAAATGCCGTCGCCTTGTCGAACGACTTGAAAACGACCAACGTAACGCGCGGATTATCCGAAAGATTGAGCGCGGCCGCGACGTAATGCTCGTTCCCGATCTGAATTTCAGGAGTCGTCGCACCGGACGCGCTGCTCAACTGATTCAATACATTCTGGCCGTTGAGGCTTTCGAGAGTGCTTGCAACCGGCGAATCGTTCTGGAAGAAAGCGACGTCGCCGCCGGCGATGGCGGTAAACTCCTTGGCTGCCTGATTGTCGATCCGCTCGCCCAGCGTAAGAAAACCCAACGTGGCCTCGTCGGGGCCTGAGGCGATTCTCTGAATCCAAACCTGATAGAGATGGCCTCCTCCGTACCACCAGTCGTGCATCGCCCCATGTGCCAGGGAGCTGCGAAAAAGCCTCTGTGTTTCGTCGCGCGTCAGGCTGCTGTCCGAATTTCTCAGGCCGTCCACCTGGCCTGTCCGGTCCGCCATCACGAGCAGGTCAGCGCCGCTCTCCTGGTACGTCTGTTCGGACGCATCCTGAATCGTGCGTGCGTCCGTCATCATCAGCGCCTTCACGTTGGGCAAATTCGCCAGCAATTGAGCGGAACTGGTGAAGGCGTTGTCGCGCTGTTTCTGGAAAATCTCGAAAGTTCCCACAGATGTACGCAGGTCTGTGCGCAAGTTGTCCCGGACGCGCATTCGCACCACGTTGCTGACTACGACGAGCGTTCCAGCGGTGAGCATCGCGGAGACCGCAAGCAGAGATAGAAGGAACTTGGTTCGTAAGCGGACACTTCGCACTCGGGAATCCTCTCGGATCACCGGCCGTCGCCCGCAAGTCGGCCCCGACGACTTCGCAGCGCGCCAGCCTGTAGAGGCCAATGTAGCATCGGGCGAACGCCAGGCGATGGAAGGCGCTCTGCGTGAATGTCTAAACGTGTAAGGCGTTGGCGCTTAGAACACTCGTGCCTCAAGCCACCGTGGCGCGCGAGGCCGCGAACGGTCTCGTCATCGGACTCCGCGTTGCCTTTCGCCTTTCGCTTTCCTCCTCTGGCGATTGCGATTAGAAAGGATCGCTCTCGTTTATTTTCATGCAGTTACATCGATTTTTAATTCTTTGCAGTTGCGATTAGAAAGACAGGTTGCGGGTTTCAGGTTGCAGGTGGCAGGCAGATGAAAACTTTCCTTTTTCCCTCGATTAGAAACGAAAATCTCGTTGAGAGCGTTAGGGTTAGGCTGGATTTTAATCGGCAGACTGTCGATTAGAAAAGGCTTGAGGGATTGGGATGGATGCGGCGTGTCAATATCGATTAGAAATTCGAGTTGATGCCTCGCTTTTCTTTGCACACGTTCTCCGTTGGCGCCGCGCTTGCCTTCACGCCGAAGTTTCCGCCGCGACTCGCGAATTTCAGCTTAAAAACAAGCAAGGGTAGCATCCGCAAAATTCGATTTCAATTGTGGGAAATACGGACGTAGTACTCGCCCCAGGCGATGGGGTGTTTCGTGGCGGATTCCCCCCAGGCAGGAGCCTAGGGGCTGGGGGGGCGGCAGCTAACTTTAAAACCACGCGCAACGGCAAAGAGTGCCCGACTTGAAAAGCGAGTCGGCCACTGGTTTTCGAAAGGAACTTGCGACCAGCCCGGACGCTCTATTGAGGCGCGGGCGTGCTGGCAATGCCAAAAGGCACCGTCCCCGATAATGCGTACGGCGAATTCGGCGTGGCCTCCGCAGGTGCCGTGGCAGAGTCATTGATTACGCCGAGCTTATTCGTGCCCTTCTCGGCGATAAAGGCTTGGTAAGGGGAAGCGGGCGGAATTGTAACGCCCTCCGAGGCAGTGCCTGTCCCGGACAATGTGAACGGTGAGCCGGAAAGCTGCGCTGGCGGACTTGCCGTATTGTCAACGACCGCAAATTCGTCGAGACCGTTGAGCGTGATGTAGATACGATGGCTATCCGGCGTTACAGCAACGCTGGTCGGCTTTGCAGATGAGTCCGCGCTCGTCGTAAAGCCCGCGCTTGCAACATCGGGAAAGGAGTTGCTTGTAACATCGACGACTTCGACGCCGTCCGGAACGGTGGAGGATGCGCCTTGCTTAGCGATATAAGCCACTGTACCCGCATTGGGCCCCGCAACGGCGATGCCCATTGGAATCGTCCCGAATGCAGTGGAAAGCGGCGATGGATTCGTGATTCCCGATCCGCTTAGCGCTGCAGGCGACGAATCCGCGTTGGCTATCACGAAAAGCTGATTTAATGACGAGAGGGTCACATAGACGCGGGTTCCATCTTGGCTAATGGCAACGCCTTCGGCGCCGCCGCCCGTCGCGCCAGTTGAGAGCGCCGTGACGGCCAAGGTGGCGGCGTTGACGACGTCGACGTCATCTATTCCACTGCAGGCGATGAAAATATAACTGGCGTTCGCGGCGACTCCATGAGGCAGACATCCGCTCGTGAGGGCTACCGGAGAACCAGTTGCGGCCGCGTTAGTGATCGTGTCGTAAATCGCGAGCTCGTCCTTGCCCGCGCCGGAGAACGTGACGTAAGCGTATCGACCGGACGGCGAAAAAGCGGCACTATACGGGGCGCTTCCCGAGCCGGTCAAGATCGGCTGTGTAACCACGATAGAATCTACCTTCGCAGAAGTGTCGAAAAATTCGATTTCGTCAGCACCCTTCTCAGCAATAGCCGCATACGACGGCACAACGTCAAGCGATATGTTGCTTGAATTGATCGAACCTGCGTGAGTCATCGTATTGGCGGTGTCCGTGACGCAAATCTGGAACGTGTACGTGCCTGGGCTCGAAATCGCAGGCGTGCCAGTGATGGTCGCTGTTGTCGCCGAAGAGTTCACCACCGACAAGCCCAAGGGGGAAGCGCCGGAGGGAACAGCGCATGCTCCCACGGCTGCGTTGTTTGGGTCGATCCAAGTATTACCGCCCAATCCGCCAGTCTCCGAAACAACGGTAGTGCCGGAGTTGGTCGGATAAGGATAGTTCTCCAATGCATTCGGCAGGGCGCTGACGGGGTTGAACGCCAGCGGCGAGTCAATCGTCAGCGAATCGGAGCCGGTCGACACAGCGGCACTTGCGGCGGGCGTCGAGCCATTACCCGTATCAATAGCCTGAACCGATACGGTGTAGGCCATCGGTGTGTCCGTAACGCTGCTTGAGGAGCAAGTGGTCGGAGTGGAAGTACTCAAAGGCGTGCAGACGATGCTCGCTGGGAAACCTGAGGGCGTATAAGTGTACGGTGGAATACCTCCCGCGGCGGCGACTTGGTTGGGCGTGCCATTGTTGCCATAGCTTCGATTTTGCACCGCCGGTTCCCATGTTGACGTTTGCGTTTCGCTAATTGATAGGACTGGATCGACGGCTAATGCGCGGTTCGTATCCGTCGCTGTAGACGACGGCGTGGATGCATTGCCCGTTTCCGTTGTAGACATGGTGAGCGTATAAGAACCAGCCACACTGGAGATTGGAGTATTTTTTGTGCATGAGTAGTTTGGCAACGTGAAGGAACAGGAGAATGTATCTGAGCTAGCGGTCAATGAGCCGGTACCGTAATTGCCGAGGCCACCCGTAATCGTGTAAGTGAGACCGGTGCAGGAACCGCCGGGGCAGCTTCCGACGCCGTAAGTCCGCCCGACGACGGCGTCGTTTACGGAAGCGGGTGGCGTGAATGCCATCTGGCCGTGCACAAGTATTGCAGCAGGAGACGCTTGGCTCGCGGGATCCGTTGCCGTCGTGGCGGCGGGCGTCGATGTGTTGGCCACGTCCGTTGCGGCCACGGTGAGTGCGGATGATCCCGAGCCGCCGACGTTGCTCGATGAGCAGTTGTAATTCGAGGCTGAAAGGGCACAGGACCAAGTGGCGGTCACTCCACCGGGAGCGCCCGATATGACTGCGTTCGCAGCGTAAGTACCCAATCCGCCAGTCACGTGGAACTGCGCCGGTTGGCACCCGCTTGCGCC
>DATEME010000045.1:0-8099 GCA_035275865.1 Candidatus Acidiferrales bacterium
CGTTCTTGCGCTTCTCTCCGTGAAAATCGACTTCCCCTGCTACTCCCGGTGGCTTACCCTTCCCGTCCTTCCGTCGGAAACTCTTCTGGCTCGCCCAGGCCTCGATCAGCGTCCCATCCACTGTGAAATGTTCATCCGACATATAGAGTCTCGCGTGTTCCAGCACCCGTTGGAAGAAGGTCTCGGCGATCTCCTCGTTCAGCAAACGCTCCCGATTCTTGCTGAACACCGCGTGATTCCAGACGGCCTCGTCCATTTCCATCCCCACAAACCAGCGGAACAACAGGTTGTACTGCAACTGTTCGATCAGCATTCGTTCACTGCGCACCGAATAGAAGATCTGCAGCAGCAGAGATCGAAACAGTCGCTCGGGCGCAATCGATGGTCGCCCGACCTGGGAGTACAATTTCGCAAACTTCGGCGACATCTCCTTCAAAATCTCATCCACGACCTTGCGGATCGGCCGCAGCGGATGTTCTGCCGGAACTCGCTTTTCGGGGGAAATGTAGCTGAACATTCCGGCTTGCTGGTTGTCGTCGCCGCGCATTCACTCGTCTCCTTGGCCTTCCTTCCTTCAGACGAGTTTTACGAATTAAAGTTGCAACGAAATGCCATTTTTCAACAAACTTCTAAAGCACCAGTAAGGCTGAAGACCTCTGGACCACACGTCTTGGCAGAGCATAGTTAAATTCGATCCCGTTTTCATAGGTCGTTGTGACGCTGAGGCGACATGCAGAACTCATCCCATCTGATAAACGGGGTTCAATGGGTCAACGCGACACGAAACTAGAAGGGCTACTGTGCGTTTTTGCGATAGTGAGAAGCTCACTTTTCCTGAATTCCGCATGCAATGACCGGCAGCAGTTTGCGCACTGCCTACAGTCGATGAGAGCGAAGTATCGCTGGCTCAGCGCTTTGACGATTTGTCTGGGGCGTTCTGTTTTAGCCAGGATCGGAATTCCCAGTTTTCCTCATCGCGCTCTTGGGAAAGCCGTTGGATCGTTAACAGATCTGTCTCAATCCCAGCAGCAGTGAGCTGCCTCTCGTTCAAAGATACGGAGGGCGAAGGATTCGAACCTTCGGAGGCCGTAAAGCCTCAACGGTTTTCAAGACCGCCGCATTCGACCGCTCTGCCAGCCCTCCGCGGCGGGGCGTTCAGAATCATAGCCTAGAGGCGATGATTTTTGGTACACGGCGGTACACTGCGCACCAGTATTTAGGTGTTGGAGGCCGCTCAGATTTCGGAGCAAAATTTGCCAGCTTTCTAAATGACAGAAAAACAGGACTTGCGGACTTCGGACTAACCCCAACTCATCTGCACTCATCTGTACGAACCCTGTATAGAATCCCACCCCCTCCGCCATCGCTCAGTTCGTGCAGCTTCACGCCGCTTCTGCCGTAACGAGTCCTTTGCGACGTAACATTCCGCCCTTCCAGCACGTATGCTAGATTGAATCGAAATGGACACCCCCGCGATTTCCACGACGAATCTCACACGCCGCTTTGGCGATTTTGTGGCCGTTGACTCCATGAACCTGCGCGTCACGCCCGGGCAGTTCTTCGGCTTCCTTGGTCCAAACGGCGCCGGCAAGTCCACGACCATAAAAATGCTTACTGGTCTCCTGGCGCCCTCCGCTGGACGCATGGAAATTCTCGGTCTTGATCTCGCATCGCATTCCCTCGAGGTAAAACAACACATCGGCGTCGTGCCCGAGGGCATGGCTCTTTTCGGCAGGCTCACCGGCCCCGAATATTTGAATTTCGCCGGCCGTATGTACGGACTCGATCGCGACACCGCCGCGAAGCGCACGGCCGAATTACTCGAATTCATGCAGCTCGATCGCGAGCCCAAGAAGCTGATCACAGACTATTCGCACGGGATGCAAAAGAAGCTCGCTCTTGCGGCGGCCGTAATTCATGGCCCCAGAATCCTCTTTCTCGACGAGCCATTCGAAGGCGTTGACGCGATCGCATCGGGCACTCTGAAGGCGATGCTCCAGCGCATGATTCTCCGCGGCGCCACGATCTTTCTCACGTCCCACGTGCTCGAAATTGTCGAGCGCCTTTGCAGCCACCTCGCGATCATTCACCAGGGTAAGCTCGTGGCGCAGGGCTCGCTCGAAGAGCTACGAAGCGGCGTTCGGGCGGTGCCCGCAAACGAGCACCTTCCCGACGCACTGGCTGGAAAACTCACGCTAGAGGAAATCTTCCTCCGCATCGTGGGCGGGTCGAGGTCGAACGACCAGGAGCTCTCGTGGTTGACGTAGCTCCGGCCGACGCCGCTCTCGTTTCGCCCGACGCGGGTCGGCAACTTCGCGCCATCGCCCTTCTGCGTTGGCAGATCTTCAAAAACTCTCTCAGGACAATGCGCGGCCGGCTGGAAGCCGTTTCGTGGATCTTCCTCGGCTTTTGGTTCGCCGCCCTCGGTCTGGGAGGCGCGTTCGGAATCGCGGTGGGTTCGTGGTGGATGCTCTCCCACAACCGCAGCGATCTCCTCGCGGCACTTTTTTGGCCGATATTTATTTTTTGGATTTGCTTCCCCCTTATTGCGACTGCATTCACCGAAGTGTTTGATTCCTCAAATCTGCTCCGCTATCCGCTGCGTTACTCTTCCTTTTTCCTCGTCAATTTGATCTATGGCTCGCTCGATGGCGGCACAATCGTCGGATTGCTGTGGCTCGCTGGCGCCGCGATCGGCATCTCAGTCGCCCGCCCATCGTTCGCGCCTTGGGCGGTATTGGCGCTTGCCATATTCGGTGCCGCCAACATTTTCCTCGTTCGCGCGCTTTTTGCATGGATCGAACGCTGGCTCGCTCAGCGCAAGACGCGCGAAATCATGGGCATCATTTTCTTCCTCGTCATTATCAGCTTCCAGTTCATCGGCCCACTTACGCAACGCGCCCACAGAAGTCATTTTCAATTGCCGTCGTACATTTCGCAGACGATCATAATCCAACAATTCCTGCCGGCGGGTTTGGTGGCGCGAGCGATCGACGGCTCAGCCCGCTCTGACTGGTTATCCGCGGCCGGTTCGCTATTGTTGCTCGCCGCATACGCGGGCGCTTTCTGTTTTCTCTTCCACATCCGTTTGCGTGGACAGTATGCGGGTGAAACTTTTGGCGAGGCGATGTCCCGCGAAAAACTGCGCGCGGAAAAGACCGAAACACAATCGGGATGGGCTTTGCCGGGCCTCTCCGGGCAACTCGCCGCGACTATGGAAAAGGAAGCGCGCTATCTCTCGCGCAGCGGCCCAATGCTTTTCGCATTGATCATGCCTATTGTGGTCCTCTTGTTGTTCCACATGGGCGGCAATCCCAACCGCCCAAATGCTGTTTCGCACAATCCCAATCTCGCCTTTCCGATTGGCGCAGCCTACTCGCTCTTGCTCCTCACCAATTTGATCTACAACAACTTCGGAGCCGATGGCATGGGCGTGCAGTTCTTCTTTGTGGCGCCTGTGCCAATGCGCTCGGTGGTGCTTGCGAAGAACCTCGTCCACGGCGGCGTCCTCGCTTTGGAAATGTTCCTCGTGTTTCTGGCAACTTATCTTATGTACGGACGACCGGCGCCGGACGTGGTCGCTGCCACGCTCATCGGCGTGCTGTTCGCCATTCCGCTTGATTTCTCTGTCGGCAACCTGCTGTCACTCTATTCGCCCAAGAAATATGACTACGGTGCCTTCGGCCGTCAGCGGGCGCCAGGGCTCACAGTGCTTGCCAGTTTCGGCGTGCAGGCGCTTACGATTGGCGTCGGCGTCGTTGTGGTGCTGATCGCCCGCCATTACGGCACTCTTTGGCTGGCGGCAGTGATATTTGCGGTGTTGGCTCTCGCCTCATGGGCGCTGTATCGAGCTGTTCTCGGGCGCGTCGATGGAATTGCCGCCTCGAAACGGGAATCGCTCATCTCAGTAATTGCGAAAACAACGTGAAGCGACTGTCGTGAGTTACCAGGCTCGTGCGGAGGCTTTGCTATAATCGCTCGCCATGCCCGGTCCCGCTTTTCGAGCGCCACGCTACATCGCTATCGAGGGCCCCATCCGCGTGGGCAAGTCGACGCTGGCGCGCATTTTGGCCGAACAGTTGCACGCCCGCAGAATCTTTGACTCCGAAGACAATCCCTTTCTGGGAGATTTTTACGACGAGAAGCCAGGCGCAGCCTTCCGCGCGCAGATGCATTTCCTTTACGAGCGCTATCGTCGCCTCAATGAGGCTCGCGCGGAAGAAAAGGCCGGTCCGGTCCTAAGCGATTTCATTTTCGAAAAGGACAAGATATTCGCCTACATCAACCTCGATAACGAGGAATTGCGGCTGTACGAGAAATACTTTGACCTGCTGTCCCCCTCATTGCCTGTTCCCGACCTGGTCATCTATCTCCAGGCCAAACCCGAGGTGCTGCGAAAACGCGTTTCAAAGAAGGGTGACCCATCCGAAACGGAAATCTCAGCGGAGTATCTCGAAGCCGTTGCCAATGCTTACGAACACTTCTTCTTCCGCTATTCCGCTTCGAATCTTCTGGTAGTGGATACTTCGGAAATTGACTTTGTCGAGCGCAATCAGGACCTGCAGGAGTTGCTGAACCGCCTTCGCCAGCCGGTGAAGGGCACACAATATTTCCTTCCGCTTGGGCAGGCCTAATTTCGGGTTTTCATAGAGCGGATCGAAATGAAAATCCGCGCCGGTGCGGCAAACTGGCAGCGATCCGGCGCGGTTATGAGTCTGCTGTTTACGCGGCTTTCGATGGCCCCGAAATACGGTGCCGCCAAATCCCAAATCTTCGGTTCAGCGGATGGCTGCGGTCGAGAAACGAGAAGACCGGCTCGCGTCGCGTGCCGATTTTCTCAAGAGCCCGGCGGATCCTGAAATCGCGGCCTGCCGATATCATCCCCTTCTCGAGTGTCTCGATCGCATCGGGCGTACGCCCCGCTTGCACATAAACCTCGGCAAGATTGAGATAGAGCTGGGCGTGGTTGTGCCGCAGTCCCAGCGCTTCCCGGCATAGCGACTCACCGTCCCCGAAGCGGCGTTCGGCTATCGCGGCGAGCAGTCCTGTATAGGAAAGATAGAATGGATTCTTGGGGGCCGTTCCGAGGGCGCGGCGTGCATGAAGGAGAGCGTCACCGGCGTTTCCGTCTCGCAGAAGTTTCAGGCATTCCTTGAAGTCAGTCATTCCGGCATCCACGGGTGATGCCGTGCCAATCCAATGGGACATATGCACCTTCCTTACCCCTGAGCGTGTTACGTAACGCCGGGCGTCACGTGCATGAAGATTAATGACAAGGTTGCCTCTGGGAAATAGGACGTAAGAACAGATTTCGTCCCAGTACGAATGACTGTACGCAATGACAGGCGAAGACGCGGAGACGACGGTCTGCGACCCTTAGTACGCGAGTTTAGTGCGCCAAATCCGACGCGAAAACAAGTTGAATTCCGTGCTCCTTCAGGCGCGGAAGCATTTCGCGAAGGACCGCAATGGTCTGCGGATGCGGATGGCCGATGGCAATGGCTTCCCCGTCACGCTCTGCGTCCTTCACGGCGAGGTCGATCTGCTCTTTAATCGCTCTTTCATTGGGCGAATCGTCCAGGAACACTTTGCGCGACGCGGCGCGAACGCCCAAGCGATGGGCAGTATCGTACGCAACCGTCGAAGCCGTGGTTCGGCTGTCGATGAAGAACAGCCCGCGCTCCCGGAGCGCTGGCATGAGCGCATCCATTAATTTCGGGTCGGCCGTGGCCCTCGATCCTTCGTGGTTATTGACTCCTGAGGCGTGCGGTACCGTGTCCAGCATGCCCACCAGGACAGATCGAACTTCTTTGGCCGGCATGCCGGGGCGCAATTCGACTACTTCATGAGGCGTGGTTTCGGAATCCGGCTGCATCGGCAGGTGCAACATTACCTCGTCGCCTCGATGAGCAGCCTCGTCGGCGAGCTGGCTTGAGAGCGGAAGGTGCGGAAGCACCGAAATGGTCAGTGGATAGCGCAGCGCAATGACGGCATCATCCTCGGCGCGGTCGTTGCCCATGTCGTCAATGATGATTGCCAGCCGCGGGCCGCTCCGAGGCGCTGTACCCCCATGAGTTGAGCGAGCCAGGCGAGACTCGCCTTCTTCGTTTCTGACGCGGGCTTTTCGGGCGGATTTCTTCTTGCAGCCTGCGAGCAGCAGTGCCGCCAAGACACAGCCATAGATGAGGCCGCGATATGGGCTAAATGTCCGGAAATAAGGGTGTTGTGAGACTGGCGTTTGAGGCCGGTGCACGGTGCGAAGGCTTGCGCTCAGGCTGCCTTTTGCGCCTGAGCCGCGCCTTGCAAAACCTGCAACGCCTTCTTCACGGTCGCATCATCCGGCGACGACGTTTGCCCCGGTGGCGGAAGCGGCGCTCCCGTCATCTGATCCATCCCGGGCGCGATCTGCACGTTCGCGGCAACACCTTCCGAAGGGATTTCCTTGCCGTTAGGCGTGTAGTAGTTCGCGACGGTCAGGATCAGGGCGGAGCCGTCATCCATCGGAATCAGTTTCTGCATGGAGGCTAGGCCAAACGTGCGGTCGCCGATTGTTTGCCCGCGTTTGTTGTCTGAGATCGCGGCCGCGACAATTTCAGCCGGACCCGCCGTCGCGTTTCCAATTAGAACCGTTACTGGCCCACTCCAGACAACCTTGGAAGAATCCGCGGACGAAACCACCGGGCTCACGGTCTGGCCCTTTAGCGTGGTAATCGTTCCAGATGGAAGAAAGAGCTGTGCCGTGGAAATTCCCTCGGAGTTCTCGCCCAGCGAGCAGTTGCGAAGGTCAAGGATGAGCTTCTGCTCGCCCTCGTGGCTCATTTGCACGAGGTCGTCATGAATTTCTTTCGTCGTGTCCGGGTCGAATTCTGGCACACCGATGTAACCGACGTTGTCCTGAAGCTTCGCTTCGGTCACTTTCGGCGGCGCAACCCGCGCGAGCGTGATGTTCATTTCCTGCGGCTCCGGCTTGCTCCGCGTGATCACCGAGAGCTTTACCACGGTCCCCGGATCGCCGCTCAGGAGAAGATTCGCCTGCTGAATCGACATTTGTTCGGTGCTGAAATCGGCGATCTTTTCGAGCACGTCCGCGTACTGAAGCCCGAGCTTGTCGGCCGGGCTGCCGGGCAGGACCGAAAGCACGCTGATATATCCGGCGCGAATCTTCGTTAGAGCCATGCCCGCGCTGGCCTTGTCTTTCGTAACGATCCGCTGCTTGTAGTCCTTGTATTCCAGCGGGCTCATGTAGCTGGATTCCGCGTCGAGCGAATCGAGCAGGCCATGGAGCGCGCCCGACGTGACCTTCGGGATATTCGGCTCGTCGACGTAATCGCGCTGAATCCGGTCCATCACTTCGCTGTAGACCGTAAGCGCCTGATAGGCTTTGTCGTCCGACGAATGCGCGAGCACATAGCCCACGCCCACGTAGGCAAACGCAACGATCGTGAGCACCACGACTATCGCTTTTGAGAGGTTGCTCATTCCACTATTCCTTTACCCGCCTCTGCGCTTCTCGGGCCGCCTTTAGCAAGCCTGAAGCGAACCTTGATTATAGCAGAAGCCATGCTCGCCGACGGCGCGCATAGTAACTCCTGTCTCGGGTCCATCTATAATTTCTGTTACCCCTCAATGGCCGCGTGAAAATGTTATAAACGAATCACGTTGAGTCAGAAGCACTTGCAACGAGTGGCCGTGATCTCACATGTCAGGGATGTTCCCGGTCTAAGACGTCAAGCACCTCCCCCGGCCGCACCTAATCATGAGTAGGCTTGTGGGCGAGCGAGCCGCCGAGCTGGACTTTATTGAACCCGAAACGATCACGGAGGTCGTCTGTGGCACGCGCGAGGCGTTCGAGTTTGTCGCGACGCCCCGGATCAAGCAGATCGAGTTGGCCGGATGCGGACGAAAACGAGCTAAGCGCCACGCCGACCAGCCGCAAGAGATGTTTTCCGTCCCAACCCCCGGCGAAAAGATCGCGGAGCACGTTCAGGATTACGGCATCGAGATCGGAAGGTTCGGAGAGCGTGTGATTGCGCGTGATCGTCTTGAAATCGCTGAAGCGTAAGGTGAGCGTGATGGTTCGCGCATGCAAAGCAGCGTCG
>DATEME010000046.1:0-1541 GCA_035275865.1 Candidatus Acidiferrales bacterium
TCCAATAGCCATCTTCGCCAAGCCCCTTCTTGCCCTGTTCGGCCATGATTTTGGTGCTGGGGCACCGGCATTGCGTGTGCTTCTGATCGGACAGGTGTTCGTCGCCGGCGCCGGATCCCAGCTTTATCTGTTGACGATGACAGGGCACGAGCGCAGCGCCGCCGTGCTGCTCGCCAGCGGCGTGGCATTGAACGCGGCTCTTGGCGTAGCCCTCATCGGCACGTTTGGCCCCACCGGCGCGGCGATCGCGGCCGCGACCGCCATGATCGCACTCAATGCCGCGATGGCATTTTCCGTTTGGCAGAACCTTCGGTTTTCACCTGGTGTGCTCGCCGGACTGCAAAGTCGGATAGACGAGGATACGCAGACTGTACGGCCCGGCGAACGCGCCGCCGAGTAATGCGCACCTGCAAACCCAGACATGCAGATTGCCACGGGCAACCTTAGGTCGACATCAGTTGATGCCAGCAACAATTTTCCCGAGTGCAGTGCGCACATGCGCGCGCATTCGACGCCGCGCACCATACTTGTCGATCACGTTTGCGTGTAGCCGAGTTCGAAACCTTTTCGTGACCGAAGCGAGCCTGATTTTCGTCGACGGCGCTTGCATGTAATCGCGCCCGGGACTTTTTCGTGATCGAATTACTGAGCCTCATCAAACCTCGATCGCGCGGTTCACTTATCCCTCTGGCGCAATTCACTTATCCATCTGCGTAGGTAAACGGCGCGTTCGTTGCACGTGCCCCCGTCCGGGTAATTCCGGCGCTCCTGTCTCTAATCCAATGCCCGGTCGCATGCCAACGCGTGAACGGCAACGTTCATCAATGCTCGTGGTTTAGAATCGATTCGTTGCAAATGCGGACAATCGGCTCCTAGGGTTAGGACATCAGAGTGAGAACGATGGCGACACAGCCCACGCTTCTGATCGTCGTTGATCGGCGTGAGTTCGTCCTTCGATGCATGAGTTCGTGGCTCTCTACGTTCCGCCGCGAATTCGAAGTGACGAGCGTGCTCGATGTCGAGAAGTCGCTGCGCCCTGGCGAAGTTATGCGGGCCGGCGCCGTAATCATCGGCGTATCCGCTCCGTCCTTGCCTAATCCGTGGCTCGAGCAACAAGTGACATGGCTGCTCGACAAGCGATCGGACGTGCCCATCGTCGCCATCACCGACGTTGGCCAAGCGGAGGCCGCGGATACGTTCGCAGCTGACCTTAACCTGCGAGGCTACATTTCGACGTCGAGCAAAATCGACGTGGCGGCAGCGGCTCTCCGCCTGGTTCTTGCGGGCGGAACATATCTCCCACGTCAACGTGAGCCGGAACAGCTGCCGGTTGAAGTGCCTCTGGAACAGATACTTCGCGAGAACGCCACCGAGCTTCTACGCACGTTGACGCCGCGTGAACGCGGCGTGCTCGAGTTCTTACAACGCGGCATGGCGAACAAAGCCATCGCCTACCGCCTCAATATGTCGAGCAGCACAGTGAAAGTGCACGTTCACAATATCATGGTGAAACTGAACGCCCGCAATCGCACGGAAGCCGC
>DATEME010000047.1:0-8704 GCA_035275865.1 Candidatus Acidiferrales bacterium
TATTCCACGCTGACGTTTCAGACCGACGGAGACGTTGCCACGATCGCGTTGACGCGACCTGAGAAGCGCAACGCAATCTCGTCGCAGATGATTTCGGACCTGTTCGGTGCGCTCGATCAGGCTGAGGCGTCGTCAGCACGAGTCGTGATTCTGACGGGATCGGGCAAAGCGTTTTGCGCGGGGATGGACTTGGATGAGCTGCAGAAGGTCGCCACGACCCATTCGCTCGCCAAGCACCTCGAAGATGCGCGCCGGATCGCGAAAATGTTTTACCGGCTGTACAGTTTTCCGAAGCCGGTGATTGCTGCCGTAAACGGCGCGGCCATCGCGGGCGGCTGCGGCCTGGCAACCCTTGCGGATATCACACTAAGCGTGCCTGAAGCGAAATTCGGATACACGGAAGTGCGCATCGGATTTGTGCCGGCGCTGGTGGCGGTGTTTCTGCGCAGGCAGATTGGCGAGAAACACGCGCGCGAACTGTTGCTGACGGGCAACATTATTGATGCGGCGGAAGCGATGCGGATCGGCCTGGTAAACGAGGTCGTCGCTAACGGCGACCTGATGCAACGCGCGCGCGAAGTGGCCGAAACAATTCTGAAATGCAGCCCGTCAAGCGTGATGCAAACGAAACAACTGTTCCACGCGCATGATGAGAAGTTATTGCGCGCTGAATTGGAGCTGGCAATCGAGGCGAACGCGGAAATCCGTGCAACCGACGATTTCCGCGAAGGGTTGGCGGCGTTCTTGGAGAAGCGGCCGCCGCGTTGGAGCGGCACTTCGTAATTTGCGCGAAACTTTCTCAACATGACGAACTATTGCGAGACGACAGTACGCGTGCGTTATGCGGAAACGGACCAGATGGGCGTCGTCTATCACGGCAATCATTTTGCCTGGTTTGAAGTCGGACGCGTCGAATGGTGCCGCCAGCACGGATTCGAATATAAACGCATGGAAACCGAGGACGACAGCTTCATTGTCGTGGCCGAAGCGCACTGCCGTTACAAGCGCCCGGCTCGCTTCGATGATCTACTGGTCGTGCGGACGCGCGTCACCGAATCGAAGCGGCGCATGGTGAAGTTTGGGTACGAAATCGTGGATCACGCCAGCGGAGAGGTTGTGGCGACCGGCGAGACGGTCCACGTGATCTGTGACCGCCTGGGAAGGCCCAAATCACTGCCCGAGAAGTACAGAAAGTATTTCTCGCTCGACGGTGACGCGCAACACGCCGGCCATAAGGGTTCTTAATTCACGGCTCTGAGAGCTTGGTGATCTTTTTTTCGATTTTCTTCGCGTCGGGAGCGTGCGGGTAGACCTGCAGATAACCCCGGTAATATTTCAGCGCGTTTTCCTTGTCGTCTTTCTTTTCGTAAATCTCGGCAAGCATCAAACGAGGCTTCGCGTAATTCGGCCGAAGGCGGATCGCTTCTTCAAGGCGCGGAATCGACGCGTCCGGATCCCCCTTTCTCATGTAGAACGTCGCGACTTCAACGTCCTTCTCCGCTTGCAACGGATTGTACTGCGCCACCTGCTGGCCGGGCGCAGCCGCGGACGAACCGGACGCCGATTGATCGGGCTGCGTCGATTTTGACGAAGAAGACGAAGAAGACTGCCGAGCCGCTTGCGCGACCGGCAGCGTCGCCGCCAAGACGCAGATCAGAACGACGCCGGCCGCGCGTCGCATATTCCCACCGTTGCAAAAACGTGGACGGAGGGCATTATTAATGTCCATTTTCAGGCGGCTGATCGGCATTCGGTGTCTCGCTCGGTTAGGATTCCGTTTGCTATTATGAAGTTGTCCTTTGGACAGCGCGACTGTGCTGCGCCGTGCCGCATCCAAATATTGTAATCCGTCCAGATGGAGCCCCGCGAAAAAGCCGCTCAACTTCCCTTGCGGCCCGGTGTGTATCTTTTTAAGGACGCCACTGGGACAATTCTCTACGTCGGCAAAGCGCTTTCGTTGCGCAATCGCGTCAAATCGTATTTTCTTGAGGCCCGCTGGGTTGACGCGAAGACCGGTTCGCTGGTTCGCGAAATTGCGGATCTCGATTACATTGTAGTCGACAACGAAGCCGAAGCGCTCGCGCTCGAAAATAATCTCATCAAGCAGCACAAGCCGAAATTCAACGTTTTGCTGCGCGATGACAAGACTTACCCATATATTCAATTCACAGCGTATGAGAAATACCCCCGCGTCTATGTGACGCGCCGCCTCAAAAAGGACGGCTCGGCTTATTTCGGCCCGTACTTCCCTGCCAGTCTCGCCTACCGATTGGTCCATTTGATCCACAAACATTTCCTTGTGCCGTCATGCAGTGTCGATCTGACGCGCCATCATCCGCGCCCGTGCTTGCAGTATTACATCCACCGTTGTTACGGCCCGTGTGTCGAAGGGCTAGTGACCGACCAGCGTTACGGCGAGGCGGCACGCGACGTCAGGCTCTTCCTTGAGGGCCGCCGCAGCGATTTAACGAAAAGCCTTGAAGAACGCATGCAGCACGCATCGGAAGAACAACGGTATGAAGAAGCGGCAAGCTACCGCGATCTATTGCGCACGCTGGAAGAGATCAGCGAGCGCCAGAAGATAGCCGCTGCATCGGGCGACGACACGGATGTGATTGCCTGGTACGCGGAGCCTCCACAAGTGGCCGCAAATCTATTTCACTTGCGCGGAGGGCGCGTGGTTGATCGCCGCGATTTTTACTGGGAGGAGCTCGAAGAGTTCGACCCGGCGGAGTTTCTGCCCTCGCTGATTAAGCAGCTTTATCTCGATGCGGCGTATGTGCCGCGGAACATTCATGCGCCCATGGATTTCGAAGAACGGGAGCTTCTCGAAAACGTACTCAGCGAAAAAGCTGGGCATCGTGTGGAAATCATGCACCCGCAGCGGGGGAAAAAGCATGCGTTCCTTGAGCTGGTAGAAGAAAATGCACGGCACTCCTTCATGCAGCGGTTCCGCGTGCTCAAGCCGAGCGCCAAAGTCGTTGCGGAGGCGCTCGAGTCGACGCTGGGCCTGCCGGAAACGCCCAAGCGCATCGAGAGCTTCGACATTTCCCACATACAAGGATCCGATACTGTCGCGTCGATGGTCGTCTGGGAAAACGGCAAAATGAAGAAGTCCGACTATCGCAAATTTATCATTCGCGGCGAAGCCATGCCGGAGGGCAAAGAAAAAGACGCCGGGCTGCTGCGCGATGATTTCGCCAGCATGCGCGAAGCCGTCGAGCGTAGGTACCGGCGCTTGCAAGAGGAGAATAAGCCCTTTCCAAGCCTCATTTTGATCGATGGCGGGCTCGGTCAATTGCATGCGGCCGCTGCGGCGCTCGAAAAGCTGGAAATCATCAACCAACCGCTGGCGAGCATCGCGAAAAAGGAAGAGATCATTTACGTGCTCGGCCGCGAGAACGAGCCGATCGTGCTCGAGCGGCATTCGCCCGTGCTGCATCTCGTGCAACAAATTCGCGACGAGACTCATCGCTTCGCGGTCACGTTCCACAGGCTGCGGCGCACCAGGGCAAGAGTTCGCACGTCCTTAACCGAGATTCCGGGCGTGGGCGAGCGGACGGCGCAAACTCTTCTGAAGCGCTTCGGAAGCGTCGCGCGATTGCGAGAGCTCTCCGTCGACGAAATCGCAGCGGCAGTGCCGCGCGCACGGGCCGAGCAGGTTTTTCAGGCATTGCATCCGGAAACGCCGGCAACTGCGGGGCCCAGCGTGCCGCAAGCAAGCTGAGTGTGAGCGGCTCAGCCATGACAAAACAGCAATTGCGCGAATCTCTTTTTGATCAGACAGAGTCGCGAGGAAGCAATACGGTTAAGTCCGGATGGTGTTCAGAAGATAGACGGCGCATAACTTGCCTGTCTTTACGGGCTATGCTACTGTCAAAAAATTGGAGGCGAACATGGCTGATAATGTTGGAAGCAAGGTGAGTTTCTTCGTCGTGGGACTGGGAATCGGCGCGCTGATTGGAATACTGTTTGCCCCGAAATCCGGCGAGGAGACGCGCGATTATCTGAGCGGCAAAGCGGATGAAGGCCGCGAATATGCCCAGAAGAAAGCGCGTGAACTCCGCGAGCGAGCCGAGGATCTGATTGAACGCAGCAAGGAAATCATGGCCCGCCAGAAGGATGCCGTATCGTCCGCCGTCGGCTCTGCCGTCGAAGCAGGCAAGGAAACCTACCGGCGCGAAGCGAAGATTTCCTGAGCGCCGAATTTCACAACATCTGGCGTATCTGAAGGGCTCTAGGGGGCGGAATGTCCGGTTGGGTAGACGCGTTCATCATAATCGCGGCGACGGCGATCGTAATTCAATGCGCCGTGATGATGGCGATGTTTTTCCAACTGAAAACCGCCATCCAGGAAATCACCAAGGTCACCAACGAGCTTCAGAATCGGATGGGGCCGATTCTACTTCGCGTCAGCCGCATCCTCGACGATTCCGAGGATCGCGTTCACAGCATTATGGGTGACGCGGCCGAGATAACACGCGTCGCGCGGACCCAGGCGCAAAAATTTGACCGCGTTTTCAGCGAAGCCGTCGAGCGCCTGCGCATCCAGATACTGCGCGCGGATCAGATCCTCAGTGGAACGCTCGAGGTCATTGAAGATACTGGATCGAAATTCAAGAATACCGTGTGGCGGCCGCTGCAGCAGGCGACCGCGTTGATCAAGGGCATCAAAGTCGGGCTGGATGTGCTTCGCGGCCATCGAGAATCGACCGACGGTGAAGCTCCAGTTACCGAGGACGAAGAACTTTTTATCTGATTCTTCCGCGGCTCTGACCCACAGGAACACAACTATTTGCTGTCGCCGTCGTGATCGGCGTCGCCGGTGCTTTGGTGCGCCTGCTGCGCGGCTCGTGCTTGCGCGCTGATCGTCACGGTATCTTGCGGGGCGTTGCTGCGGGTGTTCGCGGACTGCTTGGCAATCTTTGGAACGTTTTGCGCGTGTTGGACTTGCGCCGCTCTTGGCGCGCCTGTCGCACCAGCAACTGGATTAGCCATCGAGTACCTCCAGTCGGCTCATCGGCTGCGGGTCGATCGGCTTTAGCGCAGGGCGCGTGCCAGAAATGTTCCAAAACGGTAGCCCACGATGTGACTGAACGGCGCGACGCCCAGCGAATAGTGGCCGCAGGGCAGCCCTAAATGCTCGAATTTGACGCTGTTTTGGCGCAATTCGGCCAGAAAATGTTCCGTTAATTCGGGCCAGAACGTCGGATCGTAATTGCCCGTGATCGCGATGATTTTTTTGCCGGCGCCACGCAGCTTGCGGATATACGGAAACGGACTGACGGGCGACCAGTAACGGGTGGCCTCCTCTCGCGAGATGTGCTGCCTCATTGACTCCCATACGTTCATCGTGGTGAGGCCTTGCGAGACGACCTCGCCGAAATAGCTTGAGACGTGAAGGAACGCACCCACTCGAATCGCAGGCTCGTGGCACATGGTGATGAAGCCAATGCAGGAGCCGATGCTCGTTCCGATGATGCCGAGCCTGTCGTAGCCTTGCATTTCCAACCAGCGGAGCACGCGGCGTACATCGAGCAGCGCCTGGCGGTTCGCCTGGAGCGTCAGGCCGATATTCGGCCCGACGAGATGGTCGGCGCGAGGATGGCCGGGGATCGCGCGCCGATCGTGGTATGGCAGGCTCATCTTGATCGCCGTGAGGCCTTTGCGATTGAGCCAGCGGCAGACGCCCTGTTGCTCTTCCCATTTGGCGTTCCATTGAGCCAAGACGACCGCTGCGGCGCGCCCCTTGCGCACGGGGAAAAACTGCGCGTGAACGCGATTGTTTTCCGGCCAAGGCGAGGCGACCTGACTTGTGAAGGTGAGGACGCCGTCTTTTAGCTCGTAATCGTCGGCGGGTGTGGCGGCGAACCAGGCATCGCTGTTTGGGATTGTTTCGGCGACAAAGCGGTCGAGCAGCGTGCGGGGGTTCGCGCCGTTGGGCGATTCGACGATGTGTTCGAGCCCCCAAGCGAACGGCAGCGTGCGGCGGTTCGGTTCCTGCGCCCAGCGCTTGTGCTCATAGCGCCGGATTTTCTGCTCAAACCACTTCAATGCTTTTTCCTCTCGAAGATTACGATTTGAAATGCGTTCGCTCTGATTTTACATAGAGCTAAGCACCATTTTAAATTCTTGATACGAGCCAAGGTGGCTGTGCCACACGTTATTGGGCGCGGCGGAGGGGGACGGCAGGACGCGCGGAATCGCGGGCGTTCGCGTCGACAAGGTGCGGGCGCATGGCGAAGGCTTGGATAAAGGCGTCGACGATTTGGGCGATGAAGGCGGGTGGGGCCTTTTCGTCACGGGAGCCGGCTACAAACATCTGGCGGTACATCATGGGGCCAAAGAGCAAAGCGACAGCCACGTCCATTGGGAGACTCGAGTCGATATCGCCCCGATCGATGGCTGCTTGGAGAACGTGGGTCAGATATGCGGTGTGGCGGACGACGACTTTCGAGCGCCAGGCCTTGCCGAAGGCCTGATTACGAGCCGAATAGGCGATCAAGTGCGGCATGATGCGTTCCCGTTCCTTGGGGTGATGCTCCACGGGACGATAGCTGAGAGCACCGATCAAATCATCGCGCAGGTTCCCGTGCTCGTCCGGCTTCAACTCTTCGTCGAGGCGATAGAGCCAGACGAGAACCTCCATGGCGAGCGCGTCTTTATCCGGCCAATGCTTGTAGATGGTGGCCTTGCTTACGCCGGAGCGCGCGGCAATAGCGTCCATGCTCGTAGCGTCAATTCCCTCCTCGGAAAAAAGGCGAACGGCAGCTTCGAGGACTTTTTGGTGGGATTTTTCGCTGCGAGGTCTGGGCATTTAATTTGATTGAAATTTCCGCGCGCAGCCGCACAGCCAAGAGCGGCTGTGCCACACGCCAGGGCATTTAGTCTGAACGCAATTTTTCATTGCACCGTGAAAAAAGAATCGCCGCGCCGATGATCACGAGCAATAGCGGCCAATAATAGAAGCTTTGATGCCATTGCGTCGCCGACGGCGACAGGTCGATGATATTCCACATTTCGCCGAATAGCGTCGTAAAAAGCCAGACGTTGTGCGCGACGACCCGCGTGAAAAGCAGTTCAGTCCATTGCAGGATGAGCCCCAAACAGATGAGGAGGGCGGCGGAAAAAACGACGAGTTCGTTTTTGCCAAGGCAGCGATTCGGATTTTGGTCGGTCAATTCCGCCCTCCATTCCGTCATGTGAAACGAAAACCAAACAAAAAGACGCCCACCGAGAAACGCGCGCAAGATTCGCGCGCAACGGTGGCCGCTACGAAACCGTTGCCCCTTGCGAATTCTCGGTGGCGGCGCGAATTGCATCCTGAAACCGGTCCGTCCGCGCGTTCTGCAGAAGCTGCCGCAGGTGAACCCTGCCGAACTGCACCTTGCTCTCCGGGCTGTCCAAAGTGACTTCGCCTGCCCAGATGCGCTTATGGAAGCCTCTGAAATCCGGCACGGGTGCATCTGCGTCAACCGGCTTGCCTGCGGATCCGATCTGCGTGTAAACCATCGCATAGAACATGTGAACCAACTGGCGCATCAGGTAGAACCGCGCGGTCCTGTATTCACCTGTCGCTTCGCCAAAATACGAGCGAAGATACAAATCTTCATCCGCATCACTCGCGACGACAAAGTTCGCCATCACGGCAAGATCGTTGTAGCGATCGTTCAGGAAGGCCGCCTCCCAATCGATGAGCCACAGGTGTTGCCCGTCGAAAACCATGTTTGGCGGCTTCAGGTCGTTGTGACTCGATACCAGGTCCGTATCGGAAAACGGGTAAACGCTACGCACGCGCTCGTAAAGTTTGAAGAGTTCGGCGGCCTCGCCCTCGGGCAGAAGCTTTGCGGCTTGAAATCTTTGGATGAATCCGTCGCGCAAGGGCGACGATCGCAGCAGGAACGTTGGCGCGGTGTCAAAATCATTCTTAAGTTTTGGAAACGGCGGCAGCTCGTGCATCGCCTTTAGAGTTGCGGCGACGGGAATGACGGCCTCCGCTACCGGTAATGGCCGCGCCTCGACAAAATCAATGATCGAGACTCTGTCTTCTACGTTCGTGTACCGGACGCGGGGCGAAAGTCCTGCTTCCGCGGCAATCTTCATGCAGAGGAACTGCCTCGTGGGATCGGTGTTGACGTCGGTCCGCGTGATCAGGCGCAACAGATAGGGCCGTTCTCGTACAACAATGCGGAAAACGAGGGCCGAGGTAAAGCTGCTTGCACTCAGCACCCGAATTTCTTCGGGTTCGGATACGCCGAATGTTTCGTTCAAAGCCCGGGCCACAGCGGATTTTTTCGCTTCGGGGATCATTGGTCCCTCCCGATTGGGCGAGCGGGGCGCTGCAAGCCCCCTGCCAGCGGGCAGGCACGCGCCCCATGCCGAATCCGAAAAAGCCGACACAGCCAAGAGTGGCTGTGCCACAACGGCTGTACCACAACGTCAAAGCTGGATGCGCGAGAAGAGCCAGGCGCCGGCGCAAAGAAATGCGGCGGCGAGAATGCTCAGAATCGTCATGTCCAGCGTGAATCCGAACTGCCAGGTTCCGATCAACATGCCTCGAAGACCGTCGACACCGTACGAGAGTGGATCGGCATGCGTGATATACGTGAGCGCGCGCGGCAAATTGTTCAAGGGATAGAGCGCGCCCGAGAGAAAGAAAATCGGCAATACGAGAAAGTTCATCACGAGTTGAAAGCCCTGCATG
>DATEME010000048.1:0-2307 GCA_035275865.1 Candidatus Acidiferrales bacterium
TGCACCCGCGCCAGCACTCCCGCCCGGTCCAGCTCCTTCTCGCTCATCTCTGTGCGCCCCAATCCGGCCTCCTCTCAGAGACCGTATTTAGGGGACATTTCTATCGAGGTCAAAAGGGGACACTATCATCGAGGTACAACAGTAAAGGAACCGGAATCACGGCTCTCGCGCTATTTCGCCGAGAATTTATAAACCGTATGGGCGCGCCGCGTCTCGCCGGGGCGCAGTACGGTGGTCGGGAAATTCGGATGGTTCGGCGAATCCGGGAAATGCTGTACCTCGAGGCAAAAATATGTGCGAGGCGTGTACGTTTTACCTTTGCCATGACTGCTCCCATCGAGATGATTGCCGGTATAGAGCTGCATTCCCGGCTCGGTCGTAGCGACTTCCAAGATTCTCCCGGATTTCGGATTGTGCGCTCTCGCTGCGAGAGCGGGGCCTGTAGCGGCGCCTTTGTCCAGCACGTAACAGTGGTCATAGCCGAGGCCGATCTTCAGTTGCTCGTCATCTTCGCCTATACGCTCGCCGATTGCGTGCGGCCGGAGAAAATCAAATGGGCTGCCTGCGGCCGAACGGATTTCGCCGGTTGGAATTTGCGTCGCATCAACTGGAAGAAAATAGCTGCCAAAAATCGTCAGTTCGTGCCCAAGAATGTCTCCCGCGGCGGCCAGATTAAAATACGAGTGGTTCGTGAGATTGAGGATTGTCTCTTTGTCCGTGCTCGCCTCGAAATCCAGCTTAAGCTCATTTGCCTCCGTAAGCGCGTATTCCACCGTGACGTTTACATTACCCGGATATCCCTCCTCGCCGTCTCTGCTCACATAACGCAGGCGCAGACGCGGCTCTTGCGGCGTGGAGATATCCTCTGCGGACCACCATCGCTTATTGAAACCGTTCGGTCCACCGTGCAGGTGATTGGGTCCGTTGTTCTTAGCGAGCGTGTATTTCACGCCATTCAACGTAAATTCGCCGTGCGCGATGCGATTCGCATAGCGGCCCACCGTGCCTCCGAAATAGCTTCTGCCTGCCTCATAACCCGCCACGTTGTCGTAACCCGCCGTGATATCGGCGAGACTCCCGTGGCGGTCGGGTGTCTTTAGCGCAACCAGCGTTGCGCCGTAGTCCGTAACCTGCGCTTCAACGCCTTCGCTATTGATCAGGAGAAAGAGATGGGCTTCCTTGCCGTCCGCCGTCTTGCCGAAACTCCGCTTTGCGATCATACGAGCGCCGCCTTTCCAGAATGCGCACCAACCCGCGCCATCTTACCAGCACCGGCGCTATTTGCACTCGCGTTTGATGGTCCGGCTGGCCTTGCAATTTTCATCTCGATGAAAGTACTCTCGCGCGTACAACTTTTTCGCTATGAACAAGGGGAATCTCGCGCATGAATCCGTCTCGGAGGGACATTTTGGGCGGCACGGCTGTTTTTATGGGAGCGGCGATGGGAGCCGGCATTAGCCCAGACGCCAACGCCTCTGTTGCGCCGCAGCACGCCAGTAGGCGTCCGGCCAACGAGCCGTTCGGCTATTGCCTGAACACCAGCACGATCCGTGGCAACAATCTTGACGTTGCCGCGCAAATCGACGTGGCCGCCAAAGCGGGCTACGACGACATCGAGCCATGGGCTCGCGACATCGAAGCCTATACGGCCAAGGGCGGAACCTTGAAAGACCTCGCCAAGCGTATCAGCGACTCTGGGCTGACAGTTGACGACGTAATCGCCTTCAATGCGTGGCTCGACGACGATGATGCGCGCCGCGCTAAAAGCATGGAGAACCTGAAGCGCGAGATGGACATCGTCGCGCAAATCGGCGGAAAGCGCATCGCTACGCCTCCGGGAAATAACGGCGAAAACGTTTCACTCGATCACGCGATCGATTACTATCGCGAGGCGCTCGAACTCGGACAGCAGATGGCCGTGCAGCCATTGCTTGAATTGTGGGGACGTTCGGCTGTGCTCGGGCCGCTCTCGCACGGCGCCTACGTCGCAATTGGGACCGGCCGCGCAGACGCAAGCATGCTGCTCGACATTTTTCATCTCTGCAAAAGCGGAACGTCGTTCCCCAGCCTCAATCAGATCAATGGCGCGGCTCTGCACGTGCTGCACGTAAACGACTATCCCGCAGCCGATGCCCCCTCGAAGCTGACAGATGCAAACCGCGTTTACCCCGGCGACGGAGTCGCACCCCTCGGCCAAATTTTCCGCGATCTGCGCGACAACGGCTTTCGCGGCGTCCTCTCTCTCGAACTTTTCAACCAGGAATATTGGAAAATGAGCGCCGAGGAAAACGCCCGGACCGGTCTGCA
>DATEME010000049.1:0-1014 GCA_035275865.1 Candidatus Acidiferrales bacterium
GCACCCGCGCCAGCACTCCCGCCCGGTCCAGCTCCTTCTCGCTCATCTCTGTGCGCCCCAATCCGGCCTCCTCTCAGAGACCGTATTTAGGGGACATTTCTATCGAGGTCAAAAGGGGACACTATCATCGAGGTACAACACATGCGGTGTGAGCCTTTACGAACTGGCGGGAACGGATTCGCTGACGGATACCGTTGTTTCGCTTGAGGCCATCGGACCAAGAGTAGTTTCGGTCCAAAACGATTTTTCGGAAAGAAGACGCGTGACAAGTTGCGTGTGCAGCGCGTGTCCGGCCTTGACGGCTTCCACTCGCGCAAGAAGTGGCAAACCAACGAGTGCAAGATCGCCGATCAGGTCGAGCGCCTTATGCCGGCCAAATTCGTCCGCAAAGCGCAGTGGCCCGTTCATCACTCCATCATCCGTGAGCACGATGGCATTTTCGAGGTTGCCCCCGCGAATCAGGCCCATGGCGCGAAGTGGCTCAATCTGGCGTTCGAAACAGAACGTTCGCGCGCGCGAAAGCAGGTCGCGGAAGCTATCTGCCGTTACCGGCATTTCGATCTCCTGCCGGCCAACCAGCGGATGAGGAAAATCGACATAGCAGCGAATGGAGAATTCGTCGGCCGGATAAATGCCGATGCGTCGTCCGTCTTCAACGACTTCGAGAGGCTTTAACACCTGGAGGTAACGCCGCTTGCGACGCAGCCTTCGTATCCCGGCGCGTTCAATCAGGCGGATGAACGGCTCGGCCGATCCGTCAAGGATCGGTATTTCGATGGAATCGATGTCGATGAAAACATTATCGATGCCGCAGGAATAGAGAGCCGCGAGCAAGTGCTCCGTCGTCGAGAGCAACACCCCCTGCTTCATCAGGCTGGTGGCGTAGCTCACGCGAGCTACGTTGCGCACATGAGCCTCAATTTCAAAGTTGTCGAGATCGACGCGACGGAAAACAATTCCCGTGTCCGCCGGAGCCGGTACGAGCCGGACGTGAGTCTTAACGGCGGTATGCAG